>JAGQUQ010000179.1 GCA_020438425.1 Solirubrobacterales bacterium | reverse complement strand
GCCGTCCTTTTTGTGCCGTTCAAGCCCGGCCGGGAGCCGCTGGCGGCCCTCGAACCGGTTGCTGTTTCCTTGCTGCTAGCGGCTCTCCACCCGGACTCCGTAAGTGAGCGCGCCGTTGAAACGGCAGCCATATGAGGCCAGGCTGTTCACGTCAATCTGGGGCTGCGAGTTCTTCATCGTCACGGCCTGGCTACAGGTCGTGCGATCGCGGCTGGCGACCCAGCTGTTGTTGGCGTTGAACTGCCGGCAGACCGGAGGGTTCTTCATCTGCGCCTTGCCGTTCACCATCACCGTCGAACAGGCTTCGGGCACCGAGAGCGCCGGGGCCCAGGTCGGGACGATCAACGCCACATAATCACCCTTGTTCACCTTGATCGGCTGGGCCAGATTGAAGGTCGCCGTCTTGCCGAGGAAGCGGTTCAGGTTCTGGATCGCGGAACGGCGACGAAGCTTGTAGACGATCTTGCCGCCCTGCTCCTTCTTCGCGAGGATCCCGATCGCTGCCTGGGGCACCGCACCGAAGCGCTGCTGGAAGAAGGCGCGGTCCTTCATGGTCGGTTTGCCGAGCTTGAGGCGCCACCGGGTGACGTTACCGACGAAAGGAACGCGATAAGCGTTGCCGATGCCACCAGCCTTGGCCTGGAAGCCGCTGACGATGA
>JAGQUQ010000178.1 GCA_020438425.1 Solirubrobacterales bacterium | reverse complement strand
TCCAGGGGGCGGTGGGTATCGGCGGTGAGTCCACGATGATCACGTTGGCCGGCCCCTCCGGTCCGGCGCTGCGGTCACTACATCACGGTATCGGCCGCCGGGCCGCGCGAACACCTCGGAGACCCGTTCGAGACCGTGCCGAAAGGTCGCCGAGATGGGTCAGGAGCGAACCAACCGCGCGATCGCCGCGGAGGCTTCGGCGAGCTTCTTGTCGGCCTCCTCACCGCCCTCGGCGACGGCGTGGCTGACGCAGTGGCTCAGATGCTCCTCGAGCAGTCCGAGGGCCACCGATTGCAGCGCGCTGTTGACGGCGCTGATCTGGGTGAGGATGTCGATGCAGTACTTGTCCTCATCGATCATCTTCGCGATGCCGCGAACCTGACCCTCGATGCGGCGCAACCGCTTGGCGTAGTTGTCCTTGTCCGCCGAATACCCTCGCACACCGGTCATTTCAGCCTCCCAGCATCTGCTTCATCTGGTCGATCTCGGCCTCCTGCGCGGTGATGATGTTCTTGGCGAGCGCGATCATGTCGGGGCTCTGCCCGGCGGCGACCTCGGTATTGGCCATCTCGATGGCGCCCTGGTGGTGACCGATCATCGACTGCAGCCAGAGTTTGTCGAAGTCGGCGCCCCGCAGCAACTTGAGTTTCGTCATCGTGGC
>JAGQUQ010000177.1 GCA_020438425.1 Solirubrobacterales bacterium | reverse complement strand
TGTCATGCCGACCTGTCTACCAGGCTCCTCCGACGCCGCCCGCCGGCCGTCCACAGGCACCCGCCGCGCGCCACCCTCGGCGCTCGGGGACGGTGACAGGGGGCCGGTCGGGGTCCCGACCTGACCCGTCCGGGTCCGGAGGTCGTAGCCCGTCCAGACCATGGCAGTCTGGGGACGCACGACCTAGCGTCAGCGAATGGAACGATTCCCGCGCTCGGTCCCGGTCATCCTCGTCGCCGCCCTCGCCCTCGCCCTGTCGTTCTCGGGCGGGGCGATCGCCGCGAAGATGATCACCGGCAAGCAGATCAAGGACAACACCGTCACGGGCAAGGACGTCAAGGAGAGCAGCCTGGGCACCGTGCCCAAGGCCGGCAGCCTGGCGAACCTCCCGTCCGGCAAGACCGAGTCCGGCGCGTTCAGCGCAGCGGCAGGCAACTCCAGCGCCGGCGGCTGGCTCGGCTTCTCGATCAACTTCATCCGGCCGCTCTCGACGCCCATCGACGAGAGCCACATCATCGACACCACCGAGAGCCCGGACGCGGCGAACTGCCCCGGCCCCGGCCAGGCGGCGCCGGGCTACCTCTGCCTCTACTCCAACGCCCGGAGCAACGTCGGTGAGATCTACGGCTACAGCACGTCCGGGCCGTACGCCGAGATCCCGG
>JAGQUQ010000176.1 GCA_020438425.1 Solirubrobacterales bacterium | reverse complement strand
TCCCGAGGTCGGCTACGCGAGCGGCGCCGTTTCCTTCACCACCGACGAGTCCGCCCCGGTCGCCGCCGGCGAGGCCAGCGAGGAGGGCGCCTACTGGCGGCTCGAGAACATGATCCGCGAGCTCGAGTCGGAGCTCGGCGGCATCACCGCCGGCAACGGCGCGATCTACGCCGTGCGGCGCGAGGCGTACGTGCCGCTGCCGCCCTCGCGCAGCCACGACCTCTCGTTCCCCTTCCTGCTCCGCAAGCGGGGTTGGCGCGCGGTGCACGTCGTCGCCGCCCGCGCCGGCGAGAAGATGGTGCCGACCATGGAGGGCGAGTTCGCCCGCAAGCGGCGGATGATGATCGGCCTTCCCGACATCGTTCTCGCCGACCGGATGTGGGACCCGCGCGGGTACGGGGCGATGTACGGCTACGAGATCCTCAGCCACCGCCTGCTCCGCTACGCGAGCCCGTTCCTGCACATCAAGCTGCTCGCGGCCAGCGTGATGCTGTCGCGCCGTCCACGCAGCGGGCGCGTTCCTCTCGATACCGGCGGACATCGTCGGCGCACGGGCATCTATCGCTTCGCCCTCGGCGCCCAGCTCGCGCTGCTGGTCCTCGCCGCCGTCGCCGACCGGCTCCCGGTCAGGCCCGCGCGGCTCGCCCGCTACTACGTCCTCACCA
>JAGQUQ010000175.1 GCA_020438425.1 Solirubrobacterales bacterium | reverse complement strand
CGAGTGGCAGATCAGCTTGATGGCCAGACGGGCCATGTCGGCCGAGGACCTGGACTTGGGCGCATTGTTTGCCGAGATGGACAATGTCATCCCGCAGGTCGAGGCGGTGCAGGCCTATGCCTGGCGTCGCCACCTGCTCAATGCCGCCTCCAGATTCTTGATCTCACCTGAGTACGCCGAAGAGTCCGCCCCGATGGCGGTGGGTTTTGCCGACATCGTCGGCTACACCCGACAGAGCCGCTCCTTGCGCACAAATGAGCTGACTCGTCTGGTCGATGACTTCGAGGCCGAGTCGTTGAGCATCATCACCGAGCTGCGCGGGCGGATCGTCAAGACGATCGGCGACGAAGTGATGTATGCCGCAGACGACCCAGCCGATGCGGTGGAGATCGCCTTGCAGCTGGCCGAGCGCCATGAGCACGACGAGAGCTTCCCCGAGCTTCGGGTGGGTGTGGCCTGGGGTGACGTCGTGGCCCACTGGGGTGATGTCTTCGGCCCCTCGGTCAATGTCGCGGCCCGGCTCACCAGCTTGGCTCGGCCCGGCAAGGTGCTGATCGATCGTGAGCTGGCCGACTCCGTGCGCGACAACCCGGGATACATCCTGCGGCGGCTTCGGCGTACGTCGGTCAAAGGCTATCGCCGCCTGGAGCCCTGGTCGGTCAGGCGCGAGGTGTCAAAAGAC
>JAGQUQ010000174.1 GCA_020438425.1 Solirubrobacterales bacterium | reverse complement strand
GCAGGGCACGCATGTCCGTGGCCCCGAGCCGCCTTCCGAGCACTTCCACTGATCCCTCCGAGGGATGTGAATCCGCCGCCGCCAGATGGAGGAGGGTCGTCTTGCCGGCTCCGTTCGGGCCGAGCATCACCCAATGCTGCCCGGGTTCGACCCGCCAGTCGATTTCCTGAAGCAGCATGACCCGCTGCTTCAGGGCGGCCGACCAGCGAAACACGTTGACCCGATCGGCGCGGATGACAGACTCGCCGGCGCTTCGGGCGCCCTTTCGGGTGAGGGCTGATGCGAGGTCGTTGATCGACACCGGCTCAGGCTATCTGCGGCAAGGTCCGGGCAGTCACTCAACCCTTACAATCACCGTCCACTCTGGGGCCATAGCTCAGTTGGCAGAGCGCCTGCTTTGCAAGCAGGAGGTCGCCGGTTCGATCCCGGCTGGCTCCATCCCCGGGATCCGTGGTTCAGCGGTCGGCAGGTGAGAGTATCCGCCGGGCAAGTATGAATCCGGGCCCTCACCGACATCTGCCCCCGACACGGCACCTCCACGGACACCTGATCCGCCGGCGCCGCCGGCTGCTGCGGGCCGGCGGCGTCGCGGCGCTCCTGGCGGTGATCGGGCCGGGGCTCCTGGCCGGACTTTCCGACGACGACCCGGCGGGCATAACTACCTACTCAATCCTCGGAGCCCGCTACGGCTATGAGCTGCTCTGGGTCCTGACCCTCTCGACGATCGCGCTGATCGTCTTCCACGAGC
>JAGQUQ010000173.1 GCA_020438425.1 Solirubrobacterales bacterium | reverse complement strand
CGAAGGTGTCCAATTCCTCGAACGAACCGGGGTCGAGCAACTTCCCGATCCGCTCGCGGGCGGTCAGTTTGCCCTTGGCATGGTGCTTCTCGACCGCCTCGGCAGAGGCGGAATTGATCGCGGCGTCGCGCAGCTCGCGCAGGTACTCGAGCTTCTCTTCGTGGGTCTCGGGGTTCTTCTTACGCATGGCCGAGGCAGTTTATTCATCTGCAGTCGGGCCGGACTTCGCCGCCCCTCCAATCACAACCCGCCCCTTCCCCGAGAACCCACAGATGGAGGGAAGGGGCTCCGTCGCGTGGCCGGTTCCCGCCTCTACTTCCTCACCCTGAGGTAGGTGTGGCCGGCCCAGCCGTTGCTGACGGCGGTGATTCGGCCGCGGCCCTTGGCGTTGCCCTTGATCCTGACGACGAACTTCTTTTTCGCCGACTTGCGGGCCGGAACCTTGAGGGTGACGAACTTCGGGACCTTGAAACCCTTGTTGGTCGTCTTGATCTTCACCTTGAGCCTCTTTGCGGCGATGTTGCCCGAGTTGTGAACCTTCACGGTCAGGACCAGTTTCTGGCCACGTCGGACGGTCTTCTTGCCGGGTCGGAGCTTCACGTCATCGATCTCCGTGTAGACCGGGTCGGGGCAGAGGTTGAGGTCCGTTTCGCAGGTCGGCTTCGGCCCTTCCGGCTGTGGCTTCGGATCAACCACACCGTTGGAGAGCCAGAGCCCGCCATCGGAAGTGGTGAGCTGATTGAGATCACCGCATTCGCCACCGTTCTCCGAGGTCGCTTTGGCCAGGGACTTCCAGGAGGCCGAGATCGCGCCGTTGATGCC
>JAGQUQ010000172.1 GCA_020438425.1 Solirubrobacterales bacterium | reverse complement strand
TGATTGACGGCGGCGGGCCGATAAACGTCACCGGCGACGAGCACCGGGTTGCGGCCTTCTTTGCGCAGGTGCACCGCCAGTTTCGCGGCGTGCGTCGTTTTACCGGATCCCTGGAGTCCGACGAGCATGATCACCTGCGGCGGACGATCGGGCGATCGCAACGGCTCCCGCTCGCTACCGAGCACGTTGATCAGCTCTTCGTTCACGATCCCGATCACGGTCTGGTAGGGGGAAAGCGACTTCAGCACGTCCTGACCGATGGCGCGCTCGCGCACCCGGGCCACGAAATCCTTGACGACCTTGAAGTTAACGTCCGCTTCGAGCAATGCCCGGCGGACTTCCTTCATCGCGTCATCGACATCTTTCTCGGTAAGCTGGCCCTTTTTGGCCAGTTTGCCGAGTGTTTCCTGCAATCGATCTGAAAGTGATTCGAACATGTTCCGTCAGGTCTCCTGAGCCGAAAGGGCGATCTGCTTCGATCGCCGGTCGAGGTTGCTAGAGTCCGTCGCCTTCACCGAAGAAGAGGGAGTCAACGTAGGTTTCGGGTTTGAATTCCGAAAGATCGACCGCCTTTTCACCGACTCCCACGTAGGAAATCGGGGTGCCGAGTTCCTTGGCGACCGAGAAAGCGATGCCGCCCTTGGCGGTGCCGTCGAGCTTGGCGATCATGATGTCGGTGATATCGACTTGTTCCGCGAATTTCTGGGCCTGAATCAGCCCGTTCTGTCCGGTCGTGGCATCGATGACGAGCAGGACTTCCTGCGGAGCATCCTCCACGTGCCGTTGCATGATTCGCCGGATCTTTCCGAGTTCTTCCATCAGGTTGAACTTGTTATGCAGGCGGCC
>JAGQUQ010000171.1 GCA_020438425.1 Solirubrobacterales bacterium | reverse complement strand
CGTTGAGCACGGCAACGTCACCCGCGACCTGGTTGGCGAAGATCTTCCGCTTCGCGGAGAGGTAGGTGTCCATGTCACCGTGGCGGTCAAGGTGGTCGGGACCAAGGTTGAGGAAGACGGCAACCTCGGGCGAAAAATCGATCGAATCCTCGAGCTGGAAGCTCGAGCATTCGCAGACCACGGTGCCGACCTCCTGGCCGGCATCCGCCTCCATCGCGACCTCGCAGACCGGATGGCCGACGTTGCCGGCAGCGGAGACCGGCCGGTCGGCCGAACGAAAGAGGTGGGCCGTGAGTTCGGTGGTGGTCGTCTTGCCGTTGGTGCCGGTGATCGCCACCACCGGGGCTTCGAACATGCGCCAGCCGAGTTCCAGTTCGCCCAGGATGGCGAGTCCGCGACGGGCCGCCTCGCTGATCACTTCGGCCGATTCCGGCACCCCCGGACTCTTGATCACGGTGGCGACCCCGTCGAGCCGATCGACTCCGTGGACCGATGTCTCGAAATCGATGCCGGACTCACGCAGCACTTCCAGTCCTTGCGGCTCGCCCGAGTCGACCCCGAAAACCGTTTCACCATGCGCTTTCAGCGCCCTCGCGGCGGCAACTCCGGAGCGCGCCAGCCCGACTACGAGGAAAGGCCCCTGGGGAAGCGGCGGGCGGGCCTTCGATGAGCGGACGTACTCCACTCAAGAGTCTTCACCACAGGAAGCCGTTTACCTGCCCCCAAGCCAGTTTCTTTCGACTACGACCGACTCCGGTCGAACAGGGCAGGTTAAGGGGGAATCCGGGGTGTCCCGAAGTCCCGCGACGCCTCCAGGAACGGGTTCACGCCCGGCTTTCGGGCGGTGGGTAT
>JAGQUQ010000170.1 GCA_020438425.1 Solirubrobacterales bacterium | reverse complement strand
GATTGTCGGAGCGGGGATTACTCGTAAGAGACGGCTTCGAGCACGTCGAGCTTGGCTGCCTTGCGGGCCGGGTAGATCGCGGCGATCACTCCGGCCACAGCGGTGAGGACCAGGATCACGATCAGGGTGGGAATCGGGTAGCTGAGCTCGAAACCGTCGCCGCTTAGCGGAATTCCGATCAGGAAGGCGAAGATCACGCCGACGATCAGTCCGGCGACCGCCCCGATCACCGCGGTGATCACCGCCTCGTAGCGAACCATCCGCTTCACCTGGCGACGCGACATGCCGATCGCCCTCAACATGCCGAGCTCGCGGGTGCGCTCGTAGATCGAGAGGATCAGGGTGACCACGATTCCGACCAGTGACACGACCACGGCCAGGGCCAGCAGCACATAGATCATCGCCAGGAGACCGTTGATCTGGGACTTCTGCTGGTCCTTCAGTTCTCCCTGGTTGAGCACTTCCACGGTCGGGAAGTCCTGTTTCTCCAGGGTGTCTTCGATCGCCTTCTGGGTCGAGTCGAGGTCGGCACCCGGGTCCAGCTTGACCAGCCCGACCGCGTCCTCGGTCTTGTCGAAGTCACGCTGCATGGATTGCTGGTTGATGATCGCTTCCCCGGCCAGCGAGATGCTGCCGGTCTTCATGATCGAGTTCACCCCGAACTTGAACTCGCGCCCCTTCTGCGAAGTGAGGGTGACCTCGTCGCCGACCCCGACTCCAAGCTCGTCGGCCAGCGCTTCGCCGAGCACGATTTCCCGGTCGGTGAGTCCGGTCAGGTCGGCATCGGAGCCCTGCTCCCACTCGACCGTGTAGACCTTGACAATGTCGGCGGGATCGACCGAGGAGATCGCGGCGGTCTTGCC
>JAGQUQ010000016.1 GCA_020438425.1 Solirubrobacterales bacterium | reverse complement strand
TGCGAAGCAGTCCCGGCAGCTTCGTCGCCCAGGAGACAATCGGCCTCTCGACCCACCCCACCCTTTTCGGGGACCGGCTCGAGCCCCGGCACGTCGACCTGAGGCCATACGTGATCACCACCGGCGAAAAGCAGAAGGTGATGCCACTGGCCCTGAGCAGATTCGCCCGGGCCGCCGGGGACCTTGTCGTAAGCAGCACCCAGGGAGGAGGAGCAAAGGACACATGGATACTGGCGGACTGACCCTTCGCGGACTGACCCGCACCCCCGAGACGAGGCGACCTCTGATCGGGGTCACGACCTCGGAACTGCGCAAGGCGGAGACCGTTTCACCGACCCCGGAAGGGGAGCCGCCCCGGCACGAGATGGCACTCGGGCTGACCTACATGAAGGCGGTCGAGGTGGCCGGCGGTATCCCGCTGGTGATCCCGCCCCTGGACACGGGCCTGATCGGGGCCCTGCTCGAGCATCTCGACGGCGTTTGCCTCTCCGGCGGACCCGACATCCATCCGGACCACTACGGGCAGGAGCCGCATGACCAGCTCGGCCCGACCGCACCCGACCTGGACCACTTCGAGCTCGAGATCGCCCGCAAGGCCGACCGGGCAGGGCTGCCGGTGCTCGCGATCTGCCGGGGAATGCAGGCCCTGAACATCAGCCGCGGCGGAACCCTTCTCCAGCACATCCCCGACCGCTGGATCGACATCGAGCACCGCCAGAAGATGCCCGGCCAGACCGCCGCCCACCGGGTCGACCTCGATCCGAAATCGCATGTGTCTCTGATCGTCGGCTCGCCGGTCATCGCGGTCAACTCGTTTCACCATCAGGCAGTTGAGAAGATCGGCGAGGGACTGGTCGCGACCGGGTGGGCCCCGGACGGAGCGACCGAAGCGATCGAAGATCCGGATCGCGACTTCATGATCGGGGTGCAATGGCATGCGGAACTGATGGTCGACCAGCCCGAGCAGTACGCGTTGTTCCGACAGTTCGTCGCCGCGGCGGAGGACTTTGCAGAGAAGCGAATGGGAGAGGCGACAGCGTCCCGGTGAGCCCAGGCAACGACTCCTTGCCGGATTGGGCTGCCTGGCCCGAGACCACCCACCCGCTCGGGGAGTTCACCCTCGGGGTTGAGGAAGAGGTGATGCTGATCTCCGGGCTGAGCAATGCGCTCGCGAACCGGATTGACGCGGTTCTCCCCCGCCTTCCCGCCGACGTCGTCACCCACATGACGCCGGAAACCCACGGCTCGGCAGTCGAACTCCGGACCGACGTCCACTCGGATGTCTCGTCGGCAATCGAGCAGATCATCTCGCTCAGGCACAGCCTCGCCGCCACGCTCAAGACCCTTAGACTCCGGGCCGCCTCGGCCGGCACACACCCCTTCGCGGTCTGGGAGGAGATCGTCGTTTCGGCCGGCGAGCGCTACCAGTTCGTCCACGGGTCGATGCGGGAGCTGGCCCGGCGCGAGCCCACCTTCGCCCTTCACGTCCACGTCGGCATCCCTGACCCGGAGGTCGCGATCAAGGTCCACAACCGGATGCGGATCTTCCTGCCGATCCTGCTCGCCCTCTCCGCCAACTCGCCCTTCTGGCAGGGCCGGGACACCGGGCTTTCATCGGCCCGGACTCCCCTCTTCCAGGCTTTCCCGCGGGTCGGAGTGCCACGCCCCTTCCACAGTTACCAGCAGTACGTAGACAACGTGGACCTGCTGATCCGCACCGATGCGATTCCCGAGCCGACCTTTCTCTGGTGGGACGTCCGGCCGCAGCCGTCGCTGGGCACGCTCGAGATCCGGGTCATGGACTCGCAGACCAGAAACGAAGACACCGCGGCACTGGTCGCGCTGACCCAATGCATAGCCAGGCGGGAGGCGCTCGATTCCCGGATGACCAAGGCCCAGATCGACTCCCAGGAATCGATCAGCGAGAACCGCTTTCTCGCTGCCCGGGACGGGATCGAGGCCGAACTGATCGATTCGGAGCGGGTCGTCCGGGTCCCGGTTCCGAAGATCGTCGACCGGCTCGTCGCCGACCTGAAACCCCATGCCCAGGATCTCGGTTGCGAGGCTGAGCTCGAGCACTGCCTCGATCTCTCACGGGAAAACGGGGCGGTCCGGCAACGCCGGATCAGCCGGGAAGTTCCATCCCTGGCGCAGATGGTCAGCATTCTGGCCGACGAACTGGAATAGTCCGGCATCCTTGATGCCGACCTTCTCGTCCCGGGCCACCTTGGCGGCCACCCTGATCCTCGCCCTTTCGGCGCTGGTGACCGGCTGCGGACACGGCGACGAAAAGGAGACCACCCGCACGCTCCGCATCTATGTGAGCCAGCCGCTCAAGGGCGACCGGGGCGGCGAGGACATGCTGCGGGCGATCGAGATCGCAAACGAGGACGAGGGCGGCCGGATCGACTCGGCCGAAATCGAGGTCGTCGGCCTGAACGACTCCGACGAAACCGGCAACTGGGTCGAGTCGCTGGTCATCCGCAATGCCCGGGAGGCAGCGGCCGACGAGGAAGCGGTTGCCTACATCGGAGAGTTCGACTCCGGGGCGACCGAGGTCGCGATGCCGATCCTGAACCGGGCGGGGATGCTTCAGGTCAGCTCCAGCGCGACCGCGGTGAAGCTGACCAAACCGACCCCGGACCTGGGCGAGTTGATTCGCCCGACCGGAATCCGCACCTTTGGCCGGGTGGTTCCGAACGACAATGTCCAGGGCGCGGCGCTGGCCCTCTTCATGGACCAGGAGGACGTCGACGAGGTCTTCGTGGTCGATGACGGAGATACCTACGGCAAGGGGCTCAGATACCGCTTCGAGAGGGTCGCCCGGCATACGGGCATCGAGGTCACCGGCGCCGCCCGGCTGACCCGTGAAGCCCGCGTCGGTGCGGTTGCCCGGCGGGTCACTTCGAGCGAAGCCGACGCCCTGCTCTTCGCCGGATCCAACCTCGATCTGGCCCGGGACCTGTTCGAGACCGTTCACCGGGAAGACAACTTCATCAAGCTGTTCGGTGGCGACGGCCTCTCGCTTTCGACCTTCCTCGAGTCGATCGGTGACACCGGACTCGACACCTACATCACCGCGCCCCAGCTTCCGGCCGGCAACTACGCCCAGAGCGGAGAGTCTTTCCTGAGCGGCTTTCAGGAGCGGTACGGAAGACCGGCCGAGCCGATGGCAGTGTTCGCCTACGAGGCAGGCAGGGCGGTGATCGACTCGATCCGCCGCGGCGCCCGCGGCGACATCGCCACCGAGCCGATCGATGCGCTGCGGATCAACACGCGAAACGCCTTCTTCGACATCTCCGAGCGAGCCTCGCCGCTCGGCAGCTACTCGATCGACGCCAACGGCGACTCCACCCTGACCTTCTACGGCGCCTACCGCGTCGAGGACGGAAAGCTGGTGCTCGGCCGCACCATCAACGTTCCACCCTCGCTGCTCCGGGAGGACGAATGAGCACGGTCCTGACCTGTCTCCTCATCCTGGTCGTCGGCTGCGTCGTCACCGGGCTCTCGATCTTCCTGATCAGGAGGTTCGTGCCGGAGCACCTGCGCGGTAGCGAGGAAAGACGCGAGCCGGTCTTCGCCTTCGCCGGAGTTCTCTACGCACTGGTGATCGGTTTCGTCCTCGCCTACGCGCTCGACGGGTACCAGACAGCCGAGACCGCTGCCGGCACCGAAGCCGACTCGGTCAGCTCGCTTTCCCGTGCCGCCACCCTGTTCGATGCCGAGAGCCGGGACCGGATCGGTCACGAGCTGATCTGTTACTCGCGGGCCGTGATCTACGACGAGTGGCCGAAAATGCATGACGGCCAGCGCTCGGAGCTCGCGACCGCGGCGACCGACCGGCTGTTCCAGTCCTTCGGCAAGCTGGGGCGCAACAACGCCGACAACTCCGCCCTGTCGAGTTCGCTCGAACGGGTGAGTGACCTGCAGAAAGCGAGGGCGACCCGACTACTCAAGTCGGACACCTTCCTGCCGACCATGTTCTGGGTCTTCATGGTGGCCGGAGGGTTCATGCTGATCCTCTTCGCCACCGTCCTCAAGGGGCGGGAGCCGATCCGCGGGCAGGTGATGTTCATCCTGCCGGTATCGCTGCTCCTGATCTGCTCGATCTACCTGGTCGCGGTCTTCGAGCAACCGTTCCAGGGACCGAACGAGATCCAGCCCCGGGCGATGGAAAGGGCTCTGGTCTCGGTGACCGAGTTCATCCCCGATCCCCGGGCCGACCGCCCCTGCCCCTAGGGCTGCTGGTCGTTGACCACTCCGACGCCGTTGGAGAGGTCCTCCATCGACTCGTCGTCGATCGGGCCGAGTTTCGGGCCGGGCACCGACTTGTCCTGGAGGTTGCTCGTGTCATCGAAGAAGTCGAGCGGGGTCATCGGCTGGTTCGACATCGCCGGTTCCGGCTCCATTGCGTCGAGCGCCGCGTCGAGTTCGGCCTCGGAGATGTTGGGCGGCACCGGCACCGCGCGGTAAGGCGCGACCGGAACGCCGAGGCGGAAGGCGAGCTTGCCTTCGCTGTTGAAGCCGGAAACCCATGGAGCGGCACCCCAGGCGACTACCCAGCCGTCACCGAGCTGGCGGAAGGAGCCGCAGCAGTGGCCGTTGCCGGAAACTTCGTCGTCGCGGAAGTCACCGACATAGGTGGCGGTCCGGTTCTCCAGGTCGATCCTGTACATCAGGGCCCGGGGCTGGCGGCCCTTGATCTTGACTCCGTTGTCGTGGATCGTGAGCATGTCGCCGACCATGCGGACGTCGTGGTTGCCGGAGATCGGGTAGCCCTTGTAGGGATCGTCGCCGACCACCTTGAGTGACTTCTCGGTCGGGACGCCGCCGAACTTCCAGAGCAGCTCGCCGGTCTTGGCGCTGATGCCCCAGACCGTGTCGGTGTGACGGGTCGAAAGCACGTACTGGTCGCGCCAGGGCTCGATCGCGTTGAGGTGAAACTGGTCGTAGCGGATCTTGCCGTTCTCGTCGTAATGCGGGTTGCGCCAGGCCCGCTGCCACCAGCGGTAAGGGGTCTCCTCGATCGTGACGTGATCCTTCGAGTTCCACTCCCAGACGACCTTGCCGTCGGGAGTCTGCTCCTGGATCGCGCCGTCGAGCAGGCCGCGGTCGGCCCGGCCACCGACCGGACGGAGGTCCACCCCGTAACGGGGCTTGTAACTCATGACCAGCCGGTTCCCGTTCGGGAGCAGCACGTACTCGTGCCCGTCAATCGGCGCGCCCTTGAAATCGACCAGCTGGTCGAGGGTTCCGTCAAGTTCGCGGATCTCGGTCCGGGTGCGGGCGTCCTGGCCGAACCCGTCGGCGAAGCCGCGGGGAATCTGGACCGTGCCGTCGGCAAGGATCTGCCCGCCGAGGGTGTTGGTCGGCGTGCTGTACCACCAGCGAGGGGTCCCGTCCTGGTCGAAAACCATCATCCAGGCGCGGGCCTTCTGGCCCGGCTTCAGGTAGGAGGTGACCATGAACATGCCCTTGGGCGGATTCGCGAAGCGCTCGTAGCGCCACTCGGGAAAGTCGGAGGGCAGGCAACGCACCTGGTAGTTCTCGACCTTGCCGTCCTCGGGGATGAACTTGACGTTGAAGTCCTGACCAGGCAGCGGACGGGCCTCGGCGCCGAAGCGCCCGGAGGTCGCCGGGTTGGCCCAGACCTTGACCTTGATCTCCGGGATCGACTGGACCTGGACCATCACCCGTCCCGGCACACAGCGGGTCACGTAGTAGTGGCGGTCCGGATTGAACTTCGGCCACATCGAAGAAGTGTTGAACTGCGCGTCGTACTTGTTGCCCGGGTCGCTGCTGCCTTCGGAGCCGACGATCGGGGCGAAGGCGTTCAGGTTCTCGTCCTTCTTGCCCTTCTTCGAAGCCTTGGCATCGTTCTGGTCGATCTTGTACTGCCGGTAGACCAGGGCGCCGGCCCCCAGCCCGAGAAAAAGCGCAGCCAGCAGCACGGCCAGGTTGTATGGCGTGAATTTGAGCTTGTTCTCGGAAGTTTCCATGCCGGGGTGGGTGATCCGGTTCGGCCCCAGGTGGCCCGGTGACGGCTACACGGCTTTCCATGTGCCATCCCGGCCACGCCTGAGCGACGCGCTGAATGGTCCGGAAACTATAAAGCCACCCCTCCCGGATAGGGTGAGCGCCCATGCCCCGGCCCAGGCTCGAAATCGGAAACACGCTTCAGGCGATGGGAACCGCGTTCCAGGAGAACCGCCCCCTGATCGTCCAGCTGACGGTTGTCTTTGCGCTGGTCAATGCGATTTCCACTTTGCTCGACATTGCCGGACCGGCCGGTTTCGCGATCTCGTTCGGGATAACGATCCTGCTCGGGGCCTCCTACGGAGGCATGATCACGGCCCTGCTCTGCCTGCCCGGCAAGACCGAAGGAGCCGGGGAACTGTGGACGACCGTGAAGCCCGTTCTGGCCCGGTTGATCTGGGTCACCCTGATCACCGCCGCGGCCGTGGTCGCCGGCCTGCTCGCGCTGGTGGTACCGGGCCTGGTGCTGGTCACGATCCTGGCGGTCGCCGGCCAGTGCGTGGTCGTCGAGCGCAGGGGCGTGTTCGAGGCACTGGGTCGCAGCACCGAACTGGTCCGGGACAACGGCTGGCGGGTCTTCGCGTTTCTGCTGATAATCGGCCTTCTCAGCCTGATCATGCTCGGTCTGGCGCTGCTGGTCTCGGCCCCGTTCGGGACCAGCCTGGCGGCCCGGCTGATCGCCAACTTCCTCGCCAACCTGCTCAGCACCCCGGTGCTGACGATCGGGGCGGCCGTCCTCTACAACCAGCTGAGCCAGATCGCCCGGACCGGGAACCCCGGTCCGGGGCAGGCCGGCTCTTAGCCTTCAGGAACTCTCGGTCGGGGCAGGCCCGGGCTCGGCCGGGGCCGGCGCGTCGTCGTCGATGATTTCCTTCATCTTGCCGCCGACCATGCCGAAGTGCGCGGCAAAGTAACAGACCACCATCAGCGCGCCCATGATGTAGAAGACGGTCGAAGTCGACGCAGCGAAGGCTTCCTGCGCGGCGTGGAAGACCTTCTCAACCTCGCCGCCGGAGGCGTGACTCGAAAGGGCTTCCTGGCTGCCGCCGCCAGATGAGGTCATCGCGTGGGCAATCTCGTCGGACTTCGCGGTAGAAAGCCCCAAGTCACCCAGTTTGTCCTCGACGTTGGTCTGCGTCCTGGTGGTCAGGATGCTGCCTAGCACCGCCAGGCCGAAGGCGGCCGCGTAGTTGCGAACCGTCTGGGTGATCCCGGTCGCCTCGCCGTAACTGGTGTTGGGGGCGCGGTTGATCGCGTCGGTGCTGACCGGCCCAAGCATCAGGCCGACCCCGGCTCCGGCGAGGACCATGTAGATCCACTGCCCGCCCAGCCCGGCATCGATGTCGGTGACCTGCCCGGCCCAGAGGAAGAAGCCGACCGCGGCCAGAACGGCCCCGATCGCGGTCGCCGGCTTGGCGCCCTTGCTGTCGAGGATCTTTCCACCCCACTGCGCCCCGACCACGAAACCGCCGAAGAACACGAGCAGGAAGATGCCGGCATCCGAGGCCTCCCAGCCAAGCGCGATCTGCGAGTACATGCTGGCGAAGAAGAAGAGCGGAACGAAGGCGATCGAGAGGAAGAACAGCACCACGTTGTCGGCCAGGAAGGCCCTTTCCTTGAAGATCGAAACCCGCATGAGCGGGTACTTCTGGCGGTTCTCGAAAGCCCAGAAAAGCACGAGGATGATGATTCCCGCCACGACGCAGGCCCAGGTCAGGGGGTTGTCCCAGCCCCAGGTTGCCGATTGCTGGAACCCGAGCACCGAAAGTCCCATGCCCAGCGCGATGATGACTGCCCCCTTGATGTCGAGCGGCTGGGGGGTCTTCTTGTTTTCGGGCTTCGAGAGGTAGATCAGGATCAGCGAGATGATCGCGATCGGGATGTTGATCCAGAAGATCGAACGCCAGGTCCACTCGACCAGGTAACCGCCGGCGATCGGGCCGACCGAGGTCAGCGCGCCGGTGATCCCGAAGAAGATCGCAAGCGCGCGGCCACGCTTCTCAATCGGGAAGGCCGAGATGGTGATCGCCAGGGCGGCCGGGAACATGATCGCCGCGCCGGCGCCCTGAATCAGGCGGAAGACGATGATCCACTCCTCGGCCATGCTGCCTTCCGGCGTTGCCCCGCAGAGGGCGGAACAGACGGTGAAGATCATGATGCCGACGATCAGCATGGTGCGACGGCCGACCACGTCGGCGAGCTTGCCGCCCAGCGCGAATACCGCAGCCATGGCGAGCAGGTAGCCGCTGACGATCCACTGCACTCCGGTCTCCGAGAGTCCCAGATGCTTCTGGATCTCGGGAATCGAGATCGAGACGATCGTCTGGTCGATGAAAGTCATCGACACGGCGAAGATCATGGCGACGAGGACGAGGGCACCGCTCTTCTTCTCAGGCATTGGGCAGGAATCTACACAAGCGTTTCCCTGCCGCAAGAAAGCTGACACCCATCAACTTTTTCGGTGTAGGCTGCCGCCATGGAGATCCTGCGCACGCCCGAGGAACGCTTCGACAACGTCCCCGACTTCCCCTGGGAACCGGTCTACCGCGAATGGGAAGGAATGCGTCTCGCCCACATCGACGAGGGTCAGGGTGAGCCGGTCCTGCTCCTTCACGGCGAGCCGACCTGGGGATTTCTCTGGCGCAAGGTGATGGGCCCCCTGCTCGAGGCCGGCTACCGCTGCGTGGTTCCCGATCTGCCCGGCTTCGGCCGTTCCGACAAGCCGGTCGACGACGACTGGTACACCTACGACCGCCACACCGCCGCGGTGGTCAGCCTGCTCGAGGAACTCGACCTGACCGGAGTCACCCTGGTCTGCCATGACTGGGGTGGGCCGATCGGACTTCGCACCGCCTCGATCGAGGTACCCGAACGCTTCTCGCGCCTGATCGCCATGGATACCGGACTTTTCACCGGCTATCAGAAGATGTCCGACAACTGGAATCACTTCCGTGATTTCATCGCTTCCCACCGGGATGTGCGCGTAGACATGCCGATCCGTGGCGGCTGCGCGACCGAACTTTCGGACGAGGTCGTGGCGGCCTACGAGGCACCCTTCCCCGACGCCGATCACAAGGCCGGAATCCGGACCTTCCCGCCGATGATCCCGGTCACGCCCGAAGACGTCGGCGCCGCCGAGGGCCAGGCCGCGGCCCAGTACCTGATCCGGGATGACCGTCCCTCGCTGCTGCTCTGGGCCGACAACGACCCCGCTCTGCCTCTCGATCCGGTTGGAACGACCGTCCAGATGCTATTCCCGAAGGCCGAGCCCCTGACCGTGATCGAGAACGCAGGACATTTCCTCCAGGAGGATCACGGTGAGGAGATCGGCCGGATCATCACCAGGTGGCTGGACCGCACCCCGGCTTGAGCGCCGCCCGGTTCAGACTGCTTCCGAGCCGCGAAGGAGCATGTTGAGCAGCGGTTCGGCCCGGCGCGCATCCGGCTTTTCGCCGGTGATCAGGTCGAGGTAGATGTAACCGCCCATGACCCTTTCGATCACGTAAGCCAGGTCGTACGGCCCCACCTCCGGTGGCAGAGTCATGTTCCCGGCGTCGATCTGGCGCTGAATCGAATCCTCGATCCAGGCGATCAGTCTCGGCTGGAATCCGGACTCCGAGCGGGTCAGGAGGGACATCGCAGACTCGCCCTCGGTCGCCAGCCAGTGCTTCATGCCCGGGTTGTCGATCACCATCTCCGCGTAATCGATCGTTATGTCGATGATCCGGTCGGGACCGGTCGAGTCAGTCTTCTCCTCGAGGGAGTCGAGGCTCTTGATCGACATGTACCAGATCATCTCGACCAGAAACTGTTCTCTTGACCCGACCCAGCGGTAGAGCGTCGCCCGGTTGATGTCCAGCTCCCGCGCCATCGCCGACATATCGATCCGCTCCCTGCCCATGAACGTGTCCACCCCGAGCCGGAGGGCGCGCAGTGGCCCGGAGCCGCCGGGCTCACCCGGGTCCGCCAGAGCAGACTGGAGCTTCGTGGCTCGACGCGTCACCATGAGCCCAGCATTTCGCATTTGGCCCCTCGCCGGAGCTGTGGGTCAGGCCGCGGAACCCGCTGCCCGCTCAATTGCGGCCCGCAACTGATCTACCGGTCGCGCTCCCGAAACCGCCGTCGAACGATCGAACACGAACGCCGGTACGCCGGAAATGCCGAGCATCCCGGCAAGTTCCTGATCGGTCCTCACGTCGGCCGCAAACTCGTCCGACCCGGCCACTTCGGCTGCCCGGCCGGGATCGGCACCGACCTCGACCGCAAGCCGGACCAGATCGGCCCGATCGGAGAGATCGGAGGAGCCCGTGAAGAAAGCGGCGAAGTACTTGTCCGCGAGCGCCGCCTCGAGACCTTCTTCGGCCGCGAACTGGAGCATGCGGTGGGCGTCAAATGTGTTGACCGCGAAGGCGTCCTCGAAGGCGAAATCGATTCCTGCGCCGTGCCCCATCGAGATCACCCGGTCGTTCATCGCCCGGGCCTCGTCCCGGGTGATTCCGAACTTCCTGGTCAGGTGGTCGTACAGATCTCCTTCCGACCTCCGGGGTGCTTCCGGGTCGAGCTGGAAGCTGCGCCACCGGATCTCGACTTCGTCAGCGAGACCGGTTTCCGAGAGGGCCCTCGCAAAATTGCGGGTCCCGATGTAACAGAAGGGGCAGGCGACGTCGGAGAAGATTTCTGCTTTCACCCGATCAAGACTAGAGAGCCTCCGCTCCCGCAAATAGGATGCGGCCATGTCAAACGCCGAGAAGGGAAGCGCACCCGACAAGCCGGCAATCGTGCTGCTGAGCCTGATCCTGGTCGCCGCCGTCGCGAACCTGAACCTCGCCGTGGCGAATGTCGCCCTGCCCGACATCGGCAAGGATCTCGACGCAAGCCAGACCGGCCTGAACCTGGTCGCGGTCGGCTTCTCGCTCGGTCTGGCGGGATCGGTCCTCTACCTGGGGGCGCTCGGGGATCGCTACGGCCGGAAGATGATGCTCATCCTCGGCACGGCCATCTCGATTCCGGCGGCCCTGCTGGCCGGGTTCGCGCCCAACGTCGACGTGTTGTTCCTGGCCCGGGTGCTCGGGGGCCTGGCGGCCGGCATGGCCTTCCCGACCACGCTGGCTTTGATCACCGCCCTCTGGTCGGGACCAAAGAAGACCCGGGCAATCGCGCTCTGGTCCGGGATCGGTGGCGGCATCTCTGCCCTCGGGCCGCTCGTCTCCGGCGCACTGCTTGAGCATTTCGACTGGGGCTCCGTCTTCTTCGTCACCCTGCCCCTTGCCGTGATCGCGCTGGTCCTGGCGATCAAGTTCATTCCCTCCCATGTGAACGAGACCAGCGACCCGGTCGACAACCTCGGCGGCATCCTCTCGATCATCATGGTCGGCGGAATCGTGCTGGCGATCAACTTCGTCTCGATGCCAGGCTACGGGGAGACGACCGCCGCGATGGCGGCGATCGGGCTTGCGGCCGGGATCGGGTTCTTCATCCAGCAGCGCCGGGAGGGCCGGATCGGCAACCCGCTTTATGACCTCAAGATCGCGGGCCGGCGCACCTTCTGGGTGGCCGGGGCCGCCGGGATCATCGTCTTCGGCACCCTGATGGCGGCGATGTTCATCGGACAGCAGTACCTGCAGAACGTGCTCGAGTACTCGACCCTGGGCGCCGGCGCCGCGATCCTGCCTGCCGCCCTCGGCATGATCGTGGCCGCACCGCGCTCGGCCAAACTGGTCGAGTCGCATGGGTCGCGCTTCACCCTGCTCTGCGGCTTCGTCTTCTGCCTGATCGGATTCATCTTCATGCTGCTGCTCTGGGACGAGAACGCTGCCTACTGGCAGGTCCTGCTCGGCTACCTGCCGGTCGGGATCGGGGTCGGCCTCGCCGGCACCCCGTCCTCCAACTCGCTGACCAACTCGGTTCCGGTCCACCGGGCCGGCATGGCCTCCGGCACGGCCGACCTTCAACGGGATCTCGGCGGGGCCCTGATGCAGTCGATCCTCGGGTCGGTCCTGACCTCGGCCTACGCCAGTTCTTTCGCTTCCCAGATCGCCGGCAATCCCGAGGCGAGCCAGAAGGTGAGCGAGTCGACCCAGACCCAGCTCGAAAGGTCCTTCGGCTCTGCCGTCACCGTCGCCGAGCAGCATCCCCAGTACGCCCCGCAGATCGTCCATGCGGCCCAGACCGCATTCCTCAGCGGCGGCGACTCGGCCTACGCGGTCGGGATCGTGGCGATCATCCTCGGAGCCATCCTCGTCTTCTTCGCCTTCCCGAAGAGAGACCGCGAACTCGAGCTGCTGGGAGCGATCCACGCCGAGGACACCGCACCAGCAACCTCAACCTGACCGGTCGGCAACCAACCTCCGGTTCAACTAAATATTCTTCTTCTCCTTGAGCGAGGAGGGCATCAAGAACGGGAGCAATTCGACGCCCGCCGATGAACCGGCGAAGGCACCGCTGGTCCTTGCCGCACTCCTGATCGCGGCGGTCGTCTGCAACATCAACTTCGCCGCAGCCACGGTTTCCCTGCCGGACATCGGCGAGAGCTTCGACGCCTCCCAGACCGCGCTGAATCTGGTCGGCCTCGGAACCGGGCTCGGACTCGCGATGTCGGTCCTCTACTTCGGCGCGATCGCCGATCGCTACGGCCGCAAGCAACTGCTGCTGCTGGGCATGGTCCTAACGGTTCTCGCCTGCTTCCTGTCGGCCTTCGCGCCCTCGGTCGAGTTCCTCATCCTCGCCCGCGTCTTCACCGGACTTGCGGCAGGCATGGCCTACCCGACCACGCTCTCGCTGATCACGGCCCTTTGGGCGGATGGCCCGAAACGGACCGGCGCGATCGCGCTATGGGCCGGAATCGGCGGGATGGCCAGCGTGGCGGGCGGGGTCATCGCCGGCGGAGTCCTCGCAGTTTCCTCCTGGCATGTCGCCTTCCTGCTCAGCCTGCCGATCGCCTTGATCGCGATCGCCCTCATTGCCGCCGTCGTCCCCTCGCATGTCGACGAGTCGGACCGGCCGGTGGACCACCTCGGCGGAATCCTGTCGACCCTCGGAATCGCCTTCCTTGTGCTCGGGGTCAGCATGGTCCTGGCTCCCGGTGGCGCAGAGTTCGGCGGTGGCCTTCTGGCCGGGTCCGCGATCCTCCTTGGCCTTTTCTTCTGGCGACAGAAGACTGCGGCGAACCCGCTCTACAACTTGGACGTTGCGGGCAGAAGACTCTTCTGGGTTCCCGCCGTCGCCGGCACGATCGCTTTCGGATCGCTGATCGGAGCCATGTTCGTCGGCGAGCAATTCATGCAGAACGTCCTCGACTACAGTCCGCTCGGGGCCGGTGCCGCAGTGGTTCCGGCCGCGTTCGGCCTGGTCATCATGTCCCCCGTCGCGGCCCGGACTGTGACCGAGAAGGGAACCCGGACGACCATGTCGATCGGCTACGTGCTGATCGCCCTGGCCTTCGTGACGATGCTCGCCTGGCGGGAGGGAACCCACTATCTCCTGATCGGAGCCGGGTTCTTCATCATCGGAGCTGGAGCCGCCTTCGTGATCACATCTTCTTCCCGATCGCTGACCAGCTCCACGCCCGTCCGCAAGGTGGGAATGGCGTCCGCGACCTCCGACCTTCAGAACGACCTCGGCGGATCGATCATGCAGGCGCTCCTCGGGGCACTGCTCGCGTCGGGGTTCGCCACCAAGTTCGCGGACATACTCAAAGGGTCCGGGGAGAAGAACGAGATCAGCGGAGAAGTCACCCGGGCGCTCCAGGCATCGTTCGCCTCGGCTGAACATGTCGCCAGCCAGTATCCCCGCGAAGCCGACGCGATTCTCGAAGCGGCCCGCCAGAGCCTCGTCTCGGGAGCCCTCGCCGCCTATCTGATCGGGGGCGTCACGATCCTGATCGGACTGGCCGTGGTGCGATTCGCCCTGCCTGGAAAAGAACGCGAACTCGAGTTGCGAGAGCAGTACAAGCGCGAAGACGCCTGAGCCTGACAAGCCCGGGACCAAGGAGGGGGACTACCCGAGTGGGCGGTCGAGGCCGGTAAGAAGGCCCTCGAGGACGCCGGCGTCTCCATCGGCCTCGGCAGCGCCGCCGCGGTCACCGTCTACGAGAAGCCCGCCACCTAAAGTCCTTGGCTCGCTTCAGAGTTGCCCGACCGGTCAGCCTTCGAAGAAGCGCTGGATGCCGCTCAGCATCAGCTGAATGCCGATCGTGGTGATCAGCAGGCCGCCGATCTTGGTCACGATGCCCTCGGCCTGTTCGGAGAGGTTGACGTGCTTGGCGACCAGCAGGTGACCGATCGGGAGCAGGACCACCGCGACGGCGACCGCAACCAGGGCGACGATGGTTCCTTCGCCGTTCTTGGCCGAGGCCGCAATCGTGATCACGGTGGTGATCGCTCCCGGGCCGGCGATGAAGGGAATCGCGTAAGGGACGACGACGCTGCCGTCGAAACTCTCGGGCTGCTCGCGGGAGGCTTCGCCTCCCTGGGTCCTGCTCGGCTCGCCGCCGAAGAGCATCTCGAAACCCATCAGGCTGACCACCAGTCCGCCGGCCACTCCGAACGCGCCGAGGTTGATTCCCATCACTTCAAGCAGCTCGCGGCCGACCAGGGCGGCCCCGAAAAGGGTGACGGCGACGACGATCGTGATCCGCCGGACGAACTCGCCCCGGCGCTCCGGCTCGGCGGCAGTCAATTGCCGAAAGAAGATCCCCCGGGTCAGCGGATCGGTGATCACCACGACCGCGACGATCGACTGCAGGTAGAAGTTTAGATCGACCTCCATCCCTGCTTCGCAGCGTAGAGACGGCTCCGGTCGGCAACGGGGTTGTAACCCGGCCCGGTCCCGGATAGGTTGAAAACAGCGAGGCAGAGGATGGATTGGCAGAAGTTCGATTCAGTTGAATGGCGAAAATGCCTGGTGGCAGCGACGCTTCTAATTGCCCTGACCGGGCTCGTCGCGGGACCGGGCTTCGCCCTCGGGGACGGCAAACCCGACAATTCCTACGGCACCAAGGGGGTGGCCGCCTTCGACGCCGACCCGCTTTCGATCGACGGGCTATCGGACATGACCCGGGACAAGATCGGCCGGATCGTGCTTGGCGGAACCACCTACAACGGACCCGGCGGCAACCAGGCCTGGTTCGCTCGCCTGAAGCGGGACGGCAGCCTCGACCCGTCCTTCGGCGCCGGCGGCGTTGCGTTGTTCGCGCTGCCCGGCAGCCAGTTCGTCAGCACGGTCACGACCGACTCCGACGGCAGGATCGTCGCTTCCGGGATCTGGGATACACCGATGGACCGGGATATGTGGGTGCTGCGACTGAATCCGGACGGGACCCCGGACCTCGGCTTCGGGATCGGTGGCGGTTCGAACTATGACTCCGGCCAGGACTTTGATCTCGGTTACGGCGCGGCGATCGCGCGGGACGGCCTGATCTACCTGGTCGGCTCGACCGGGGATGGCAGCGTCGACCGTGCCACGGTGGTCCGCTACACCACGGACGGGAACGTCGACCCGACCTGGGGCATCGGTGGCGCGGTCACGCTGGAGGTGGGTGGCGTCTCGGCCAGGGCCCTGGCAATCCGGCTCGACCGCCGGGGTCGGGTCGTGCTCGGTGGCTACCGGAGAAACGCAAACGAAAGCACGGACTTCGTGGCGATCCGGCTCACCCGCAAGGGCGAGCTGGACCCGAGTTTCAACAAGCGCGGCTTCAAGGTGATCAGGTTCATGCGCGGACAACAGGCTGCGGTCAGCGACCTGGCAATCGACCGGCGCGGACGGATCCTGCTGGCCGGGGCGGCTGACATCGCCCCGGACGGCGTGGTCGACGGTCTCCTGGCCCGGCTCAAGCCGAACGGCAAGCCGGATCGCAGCTTCGGCCGGGGCGGCAAGGTTTCCCAGAGCCTTTACGGGACCAGAGTGACTCTGGCCCGAATCAGGCTCGACCGGGCCGGCCGGATCGTCGCAAGTGGTTCCGCCAGGAGGCCGACCGGGGTCGGGAGGGCACTCCTGCTGCGGTTCCGGTCCGATGGCAGTCTCGACCGCGGCTTTGGCAAGAAGGGGCAGCTCCAGCTCTCCTTCGGTGAGCCCGAGGCATCGGGTTCCACGCTGGTGATCGACAGCAAGGGCAGGTACCTGCTCGGCGGCAGCGTGTTCGACACCGGTCTGGTCTATGTGACCCGAAGCCTCGCGAAGTACCCCCGCCGCAGGTAGATCCCGATCTCCCCGGTAGGCTGCCCTCTGGCATCCGGCACCGCTGACCTGCGGCGGGGACTCGGCCTATGCGGTCGGGGCTGCGGCGATCATCCTCGGCGCGGTCCTGGTCTTCTTCGCCTTCCCGAGGAAAGACGACGAAATCGCGCTACTAACGCGATTTCATGCCGAGGACGCGACCCGGCCCGCTGCCGCAGGCCAGGCGCCCGCTTAGCGCGGTCGAACGTCCAGAAAGCCCGGACCCTGAACCGCGGTCAAGGCCCGACCCAGGTTCCGGTCAGCTGAACCGTGCCCTGGCCAGTGCCGAGGGTGGTGTCGAGGTCGCCGCCGGAGGTCTGGAAGCCACCCAGCTGGATTTCGTCGCCGGCATTGAGCTTGTCGACCATGCTGACCGACTGCCGCAAGGTTCCCGAGTTCCCGGGACTCGCCGCTTCCGAAACCCGGATACCGCCGTTGAGCAGGATTCTGGTCTGCCGCTGGCCCGTGGCGTTGCCCTCCCAGCCGACCGTTCCTGTGATCACATACACGCCGGGCCTCGTGATGACCAGAGCGTCATCGCTGTTGGAAAAAAGTGCCTCCTGGTTCAGGGTGGATCCGCTCAGCGCGAAGACGATGTTCGTCGCGTCGGCGGTGGTCTGGACCACGGTCGATATCGCCCTGGCAGCCGGCGCCGGGGAGATCTGGCTCGGTCCGATCGCGCCAGCGGCAATCGAAGGGTTCGGGTATGTGCCAGCCAGGGAGCCTCCCGCGGGAGTGCCTTCGATCGGCCCGGCGGGACCGGTCGGGCCAGCCGGGCCGGAGGGGCCCTTGGCACCCTTCGGGAGCTGCCCCTTCCTGAAGTCCTTTGCCAGCAACGACCGGTTCTTCACCTTGGCCGAGTTGACCGAGTTCTTCTTCAGCTTCTTGGCGGTGACCGATCCCTTCTTGAGCTGCTTCGAGCCGACCGAATTCTTCGGCAGGTTGATCGCCGCATAACTGGTCCCCCCGAGCGCGATGATCAAGGCGATCACCGCCACGACCATCGAAGACGACGGACGTTTCCGCTTCGGCCCTTCACCACTCACCCGCTCACTCATTTCTCCCCCGTTCTTAGGATCCCACAGGCAGCCTACTGCCGCCCGGGTCGCGCCGCCAGGAAAACTTGAGACCTGAAGGTTCCGGCGGGATCAGGCCCAGATCTTGCCCGGTGGCACCGCCTTCGAGACCTACCTTGTGTTCGTGACCCGTCGCACCGCGAAGTTCCGGCGGCGCAGTTGGCCAATCCCGGTAGGGTGCCCTCCGTGGCTGACTACATCTTCACCATGTACCAGGTCTCCCGGGTTCATCCGCCCGACAAGGAGGTCCTCAAGGACATTTCGCTGAACTTCCTGCCGGGAGCCAAGATCGGCATCCTCGGACCGAACGGTTCTGGCAAGTCATCCCTGCTCAGGGTGATGGCCGGCATCGACACCGAGTTCAAGGGCGAGGCCCGCCTGAGGGAAGGCGCGACGGTCGGGATGCTCGAGCAGGAACCTCATCTCGATGAATCCAAAGATGTGCGCGGAAACGTCGAGGACGGGGTCCGCGAGATCAAGGACCTGCTCGACCGCTTCAACGAGCTGGCCGCCAACTACTCGGACGAGACCGCCGACGAGTTCGCGAAGCTGCAGGCGAAGATCGACGCGGTCGACGCCTGGAGCCTCGACCAGATGCTGGACACGGCGATGGACGCCCTGCGACTGCCGCCGGGAGACGCCGAAGTCGCCAACCTTTCCGGTGGCGAGAAGCGCCGGGTCGCGCTCTGCCGCCTGCTGCTCTCCAAACCCGACCTGCTGCTGCTCGACGAGCCGACCAACCACCTTGACGCCGAATCCGTCGCCTGGCTGGAGCGCCACCTCGAGGAGTACCCGGGCACCGTCGTCGCCGTGACTCACGACCGGTACTTCCTTGACAACGTGGCTGGCTGGATCCTCGAACTTGACCGCGGCCGCGGCATCCCCTTCGAAGGTAACTACAGCTCCTGGCTCGAACAGAAGCAGGAGCGCCTCGCCCAGGAAGAGAAGCAGGAGTCGGCCCGCTCGAAGACGATCGCCTCCGAACTCGAGTGGGTTCGCGAGAACCCGAAGGGCCGCCGCAAGAAGTCAAAGGCCCGTCTCGCCCGCTACGAGGAACTGCTGGCCGAAGAAAAGAACGTCAAGCTGGACCAGGTCCAGATCCACATCCCGGCCGGCGACCGGCTCGGCAACGTGGTGATCGACGCCGAGCACCTGAACAAGGCCTTCGGCGAGAAGCTGCTGATCGAGGACCTTTCCTTCAAGCTGCCGCCAGCTGGCATCGTCGGCATCATCGGCCCGAACGGCGCCGGCAAGACCACGCTCTTCCGCATGATCGTCGGTGACGAGCAGCCCGACGGCGGCACGATCCGGCTCGGCGACACGGTCCAGCTCGCCTATGTTGACCAGTCACGGGACGCCCTGGACCCGGAGAAGACGGTCTGGGAAGAAATCTCCGACGGAGACGAGAACATCTCGGTCGGCGCCAACAAGATGAACTCGCGGGCCTACGTCGGTGGCTTCAACTTCAAGGGATCCGACCAGCAGCGCAAGGTCGGGGTGCTTTCCGGTGGTGAACGCAACCGGGTCCACCTGGCCAAGCTGCTGAAGACCGGCGGCAATCTGCTCCTGCTCGACGAGCCGACCAACGATCTCGACGTGGACACTTTGCGTGCTCTCGAGGAAGCGCTGCTCAACTTCGCCGGCTGCGCCGTCGTGATCTCCCACGATCGCTGGTTCCTCGATCGGGTGGCGACCCACATTCTCGCCTTCGAGGGTGACTCGCAGGTGGTCTGGTTCGAGGGCAACCTCGAGGCCTACGAAGAGAACCGCCGAAACCGCCTCGGCGCCGAAGCCGACCGCCCCCACCGCATCACCTACAAGCGCCTCACCCGCTAGGAAGGACCGGGCGGCCACTCGCCCGGCAACCATTCCGTAGCTTTCACGGTTGCGCGACAGACGAATCGGCGCAATCATCCGGGCATGACCACTTTCACGCGTGTGCTGGTCGGCCACGATGGCGGCGAGCACGCAGATGACGCCCTCGCCCTCGGAAAGCTGATCGCCGACCGTTCCGGAGCGGAACTGGTTCTCGCTTCGGTAATACCGAACCCGATCGGAGGCAGCTTCGTCCCGGCCTTGCCCGCCGATGCCTACACCGAGCTGACCGACAAGGCCAAGGCGGGGCTGGAAGCAGTCGCCGGCACGGTCGGCGCGAAGAGCGAGGTGGAACAATCCTCCTCGCCCGCCCACGGCCTGATGTCGGTTGCCGACCGGATCGGGGCCGACCTTGTTGTGGTGGGGAGCAGCCCGCGCGCCGAGCAGGGCCACACCCGGGCCGGACGCAAGGCCCGGCAGCTCATGTCCGGTGGCGAGAGCGCGGTCGCAATTGCGCCGGCCGGCTTTCGTGACTCGGCGTCAATTGACCGGATCGGCGTCGGCATCGACGGCTCGGTGGAATCCAGGCTGGCGACCGAAACAGCCATCGACCTCGCGATCGACGGTTCGGCCTTGTCCCTGCTGGCGGTGGCAGCCGGCTATGCCGACGAGTGGGGCAGATTCGGAGCAACCTACCCGCTGGCCGAGATGGCCGAGGCAACCCGCGAGGCCGCGACCGAACTGCTCAAGGAAATGGTCCAGATCGTGCCGGACCGGCTGGAAGCCAGGGAGTTGCTGCTGGAGGGAACCGCAGCGATAAAGCTGGCCGAAGCGTCGGCCGACCTCGACCTGCTCTGCCTCGGCTCCCGCGGCTACGGGCCGGTCAAACGGGTGCTGCTCGGTTCCGTCTCCTCCGACGTCGTCAACCACGCCTCCTCCGCGGTCCTGGTCGTCCCTCGCGATTGACGGGCCACCACAATGTGGCCTGGGTACCGCCCGCCGCCGCGCGCTACTCGATCAGGCAGCCGGTCTGGTTCCAGAAGGAAGACCAGATTCCGAATGATTTCGGTATTGCGTTGGCGATCGCCTGGGCCCTGACCTTGTAGCCCTCGGAGGTGAAGTGGATGCCATCGTCGATGAACCACTCGTCCTTGACCCGGTTGGCCCAGTCGTAGATCCGCATGTTCGGGTAGTCGTCGCAGGCGTTCAGGAGTTCGTCATCCCAGGCCTGCATGTTCTCTTCCGAGTAGGCCGGGTTGCCCGGGTTCAGAGTCCGCACGTTGATCCAGAGGACCGGGTTGCCGTCGGCGACGCCCATCAGGTTGTCGATCCTCTCCCGCATGCCGACCGCCGAGCCGACCGCCACATTGGCGGTGTCGTTGGTGCCCATCGCGTAGATCCAGCATCCGTCGAAACCGGTGTCGGCGATCGCCTGGGCCGCCTCGACCGCGTTCGGCGCTCCCTCGACCCTCTCTTCTGATGACCGCGCTCCGGAGATGTCGATGTTCCGCTCGTAAACCCCGACCGCCTCGAGCCGGGCGTCGAGCTGGTCATTGGGGTCCGGCAGGTAGTCGTAAGAAGTCAGGCCGACCGAGGTCGAGTCGCCGATGTAAGCGACCGAGTCGCAGAGGCTCTTCGGGAACTCGTCCCGCTCCTCGGGGCTGATCGAAGTCGTGGCGACCGGAGCCGCCGTGGCGATCTGCTCGACCTCGGCCTCGCCCTCGCCACCCTGGGTGACGATCGGGGCGATCGATTTCGAAGGTGCGACGCCGACCATGGCCAGCAGCAGGATCAGGGCCACGGTTCCCCCGGCGACGGTCAGTCCCTTGCCTTCCGGAGCGAGGCGCTTCCAGTTGAACTCGCCGGCCCGGAACCGCTTCCAGATGCGCCCGACCGCGCCCTTGCGGATCGGGTCTTCGAGGAACTTCCAGGAGAGCGCGGCAACCCCGAAGGTGGCGCCGACCTGCAGAACCGAACGGACCAGGCTGAAGCCGTGGGCGTCGTGGGGTGTGGTCAGGGCGATGATCGGCAGCTGCCACAGGTAGATCGCGTAGGAACGAACGCCGATCCAGCGGAGCGGCCGGCAGCCAAGCACCGGCCCGAGGCGGGTCGCCGGGTGGGCGAGCACGGCGACCAGTACCGTCGTCGCGAGGGCCAGAATGACCATGCCGCCGCGGTAGAGGAAGGGCGAAAACTCGGTGGTCTGCCAGATCAGAATGAAGATGACCAGGAGGGCACCGACCCCGATCAGGTCCATGTTCCGGCGGGCCTTGAATGGCAAGTTCCGGTCCAGCCTTCGACTTGGCCATACCATCGCCAGGGCGGCACCGAACAGCAGGGCAAAGGCGCGGGTGTCGGTGCCGAGGTAGACGCGGTTGGTGTCGAAACCGGGCGTGTAGAGAACCGCCATCAGGATGGCCGAGACGATCGCGAGGCCGACCGTGATCATCGCCAGGTTCGGCCGGATCCGTTCCCGGCGGGCCCGCTTGCCGTGATCCTTCGCCGGGGAGATCTTCAGCAAGAGCAGAAGCAGCCAGGGCCAGATGATGTAGAACTGCTCCTCGACCGCCAGGGACCAGAGATGGCTGAGCGGCGAGGGAGCACCAAAGCGATCGAAGTAGGACATGTCCTGGCCGATCGCCCACCAGTTCTCGACGAAGAAGATCGAAGAGATGGTTTCGCCGCGAAGCGTTCCGAGCAGGTCGGGGCTGCCGATCCAGACCCAGAGCATCACCACGGCCAGCATCAGGAACAGGGCCGGGAGCAGGCGGCGGGCACGAGCCAGCCAGAAGTTCTTCAGGCTGAGCTTCCGGGTGACCCAGCCTTCCAGCAGGATGTCGGTGATCAGGTAGCCGGAAAGGGTGAAGAAGACACCGACGCCGAGCAACCCTCCCGGGGCGAAGCCCACCTCGAGGTGGTAGGCGATCACGGCCATGACCGCGATCGCTCGGAGGCCGTCCAGGCCAGGCATGTAGCGCTGGCCGGATTGCCTTTCTACTGGTTCCGGCATGACCCGGGAAATCTACCCGCCCTGAGCATCCCTTCGGTGCCAGCGGAAGAAATGCTCGTGTGCAATCACCCCGATCAGAGTGAGCACCAGCAGCGCTCCGGTAATCAGCGCTGCCGGATGGGCGAGATATGCGAAGACCCCTATCCCCGCACAGATCAGGGCTCCGGTGACCCGTCTCCAGGGGAACCCGCGGGTCAGCTTCCAGCGGATCGTGACGAAGGAAAGGAGGTAGAGAACCGGCCCCGCGACCACCGCGATCAGCTCTGGAGTGTGGAGGTAATCGCCGGGGTGGGCCAGGATCAGTTCGTCGCCGACTGCGCAGAGGATGATCCCGGCGATGATCGGAATGTGGCCGTAGGTGAAGATGTCCCGGCCGATCGCGGTCCGGTCCTCCGCCTCGTCCAGAACCCTTTCGAGAATCGTTGCCATGTAGTTGAAGTAGAGCCACCACAGGCAGGCCGTGCTGATGAAGGCGGCGGCAAAAGCGGCGGCGGTGGTCAGGTCGAATTCGAGTCCCGATGTGGTGGCGCCGGTCAACACGATCGTCTCGCCGAGCGCGATGATCGTGAAGAGCTGAAAGCGCTCGGCGAAGTGACCGCTGGAGATCTCCCAGGCCCGGGTTCCGACCTTCTTCAGCCAGGGCACGTAGTAAGTGACCACCGGTGCGCCGTAATCGATCAGCAGGGCGAGCAGCCAAAGCGCGATCCGGGTGTCGCCTTCGGCGAAGGCGCCGCCGATCCAGAAGATCCCGGCAAAGCAGAACCATTGAAGGATGTGGACTCCCCGGAGCCTGGCGATCGTGCCCGGTTCGGCACTGAAGGTAAGGAAACACTGCCGGAACACCTGGATGAAGACATACGAGGCCGCGAACAGCAGGCCCTTTTCACCGAAGGCTTCCGGGATGGCGACGGCCATCAGCAGGCTGGCCATCATGATCACAAGCAGCACGAACCTGACCGGCAGGCGATCCGGGTCGAGCTCGTTGGTGGCCCAGGTTGTGTACTGCCAGGCCCACCAGACAACCAGCAGAACCATGGCGGACTCGAAAGCTCCCCGCCAGTCGAGGTGTTCCAGCAAGAGGTGCGAGACCTGGGTTATCGCGAAGACGAAAACCAGGTCGAAGAAGAGTTCGAGCGAGGAAGCCCCGAAGGTTTCGTTGTCGTCGCGGCGCGCCTCGGACCGGGGCATCAGGGTTCGATCACATTGTCAGGATTCGGCTGGAGTTCGGGCGGTGCCTCGGAATAGTCCCCGAAGTGCCTGTCCCTTTCGCTGATCACGCTGCCGACCCCTTCGTCTTCTGCCCGGTCAATGAAATCGATCGCGTCCGGGGTGTTCCTCATCAGGCCGTCGAGAATCGGGCCTATCGTCTGGGTCGAGGCGAGCCCCATGTTCTCGTAGGCCTGATTGACCACCAGTTTCATGGCGGCCAGCTGCGAGGAGGGAAGCGAAGCCAGGTCGGCGGCGAGTTCCGCCACCCGTGCTTCGAGGTCCGCGAACGGCACTGCTTCGTTGATCAGTTCGACCTCGGCCGCCTGTCGGCCGTTCAGGGGCCGGCCGGTCAGAGCGTGGAACTTGGTCCGGGCCAGTCCGAGCCGGTAAATCCACATTCCGGAAAGGTAGGAGCCCCACATCCGGCTGTACGGAGTGCCGATCACCGCATCTTCGGAAGCAACGATCAAGTCGGCACACAAGGCGAAGTCGCTGCCACCGCCGACACAGTAACCGTGGACTTGTGCGATAACCGGCTTCGGCGTCCGCCAGATGCTCATGAATTTCTGGGTTGGCGACATCTCCGGCGCCGTAGCCATGGCGAAGTCCTTGCCGGGATCCCATTCGCCTTCGGTGGCGAGGTACTCGTTCCAGTGCTCGAAGCCGCCGCCAAAGTCATATCCGGCGCAGAACGAACGTCCTGCGCCGCGGACCACAATCACTTTCACTTCCTGATCCCGTGTCGCCTGGCCCACCGCATCCTCGACTTCGTCGGGCATCGGGGGCACGATCGTGTTGAGTCGTTCCGCCCGATTCAGCGTGACGGTCGCCACCGGGCCATCGACCGAGTACAGGATCGTCTCGAAGCTCACCGGTCGCAGCCTACCGCCGATCTCCGGTCGAACCCCTGCCAGATGGCAGAATCCACAAAATGACGAGCGAAGCTGGACCGATCACTGTCTACGGCGCCACCGGTTACACCGGACGCCTCGTCGCCGCAGAACTCGCGAGTCGGGACGTTCCGTTCGTCGTAGCCGGCCGCAACCGGGAGAAGCTCGAAGCGCTGAGTGGAACCTTCGATCCCGGGGTCGCGCCGGAGATCCGGGCGGTCTCGAACTCTGACGGTGCCGCGCTGCGCGAACTCTTCTCGGAGAGCGCCGCGGTGATCACCTGCGCCGGCCCTTTCTCACTCCATGGCGAGCCGGTGCTGGCGGCGGCGGTCGAGGCCGGAACGCCCTACCTCGACACCACCGGCGAGCAGAACTTCATTCGCCTGGCTTTCGACACCTACGGTCCGAAGGCTGCTCAGGCCGGGTCCGTGGTGATTCCGGCGATGGGGTTCGACTACGTGCCGGGCGACATGCTGGCTTCTCTCACTGCTGCCACGCTGGGTGAGGGTGAGCAGGTCGACAAGGTGCGCCTCGGCTATCACGCCCCCTTCCAGCCCAGTCAGGGGACCATGCGTTCCGGCATCGAGATGATCAAGGGCGGCGACGTCGAGTGGCGCGAGCGCGCGCTTCGCCCCGCCTCCCAGGCGGTGGCCCGGCCGGATTTCTCGTTCGGCGGGAAGCTCGGGGCCCGGCTTGGCCGGCAGAAAATGATGCATTACCCCTCGGGCGAGCACATCACCGTTCCGAAGCATCTCTCGCCCCGATCCGTGGAGACCGGCCTGACGGTCGCGTCGTTCGCTCCGAACCCGGCCAGCCAGGCGATAATGCCCGCGTTCACCAAGGGGCTCGCCCTGGCCATGCGCACCCCGCTCCGCCAGCTGATGTCGAAGGCGATCTCGGCGATGCCGGAGGGAGCGGATGCCGAATCACGCTCGGCCGAGAACTTCGTGATCGCCTGCGAAGTCACCTCGGCCCGCGAGAGCGCGCGGGGGACCTTGACCGGCACCGACGTCTACGGCCTGACCGCGGCCCTGATCGTCGAAGGCGCGGTCCGGGCTGCCCGGGGCGAAGCACGCGGAACCGGCGCCCTCGCCCCGGCCACCGCTTTCGACCCGGCCGATTTCCTTTCCGGTTTCGACCGCTTCAAACTCGAATGGGAGATCGACCCGGCTCGCTAGTCTCCGGCGGGTGAAGGGTCGGAGGCAGAAGCAGGGACAGCGGGTCTTCGTCGCGCTCGACCCGCCGGCCGAGGTTTGCTCCGAAGCAGAGGCGTGGGCGCGTCACATAGCGCGGAGCACCGAGAACCTGCGGGTCGTCCCGGCCCGGAATTCGCACATCACTCTCGCCTTCCTCGGCGAGCGGGACGAATTCGAGATCGAGGAGATCATCGGAGTCATCGCGGAGACGACCGGCCCGGTGAGCGGACTTTCGCTTGGTGCCCCGGCCTGGTTGCCGAAGCGCCGGCCCCGCAATCTGGTGATCGACATCCACGATGACCGAGACGAGCTCACCGCCCTGCAGGCCCGGCTCGCCCGCGGACTCCATGAATCGATCGGCTGGAAGCAGGACCGCCCCTACCGGCCCCACCTGACTTGCGCCAGGACTGGCCGGGGATTCGATCCGGTGGGCCTGAGGCTTCCGGTCAGTCCCTCGATCGCCTTCGAGGCGGTCTCGGTGACGCTTTATTCGTCACATCTTCGTCCGGAGGGAGCTGAATACGAAGTCCTTGAGCGCTTCGATCAGTAGAACCCGACCCGGGCAAGCGGCTCGATGAGTTCGCGTTCCTCATAGGAGAAGTGGGACCTCAGGGCGTCGGTCAGGAGATCGACCGCCTTGCGCACTTCAGCCATGCCGCCGGATTCCCCCGAGACCAGCTTGACCAGCGCCTGGTCGACCCCTTCCAGGAGCTCGGTGATCACCTCATGCTCGTCCCCGAGCCGATCCAGTACCGGAGAGAGCTCCGGAACGCTGCTGCGCAGATGGGGAAAGACGCTGCGGTCTTCGAGCGTGTGATGGCCGGTCACGATCCGGCAGTAGGACTCGCAGTACACACCGAGGGTCCAGTTGTTCTGGCGGATGGTCATCCGGTTGATGTAAGACCGGACCTCATCCGCTTCGACCTTGCCCTGCTCGACCTGTGCAACCAGTCCGCGCAGCTGTTCGAGCTCCTGCCGGAGACCGTCGTGCACGTCGATCAGATGCTTGCCGGCGGCCTGCTCGTCGGGCGAGTAGAGCCGGTCCGGGTCCGCGACCGGACCTTCGGGTCTGGTGCTGTCGTCCCAGGGCTTCTCGGAACTCAGCCTGCTTCCATCGTCCGGTGTCGGGGTCGCGGCAAAGGCTGTTCCGTTGCCCTCTCCGAACGGCACCGAGCTCGCGGGTGGCGCGGTCACCGGGGGCTTCTCCTCCACGGAGCCTGCGGAATCCTTCTCCGCTGTCAGACCCTGGGCCCGTCCGGCCTCGACGAGTTCCCGCACCGCCGGAGCGACTTCCTCGGCGAAAGTCCGAAGGACCTCTTCGCTGCTGACCGAAAGGATGTAGCTGCTCATCCCCTGCTCGAGAGTAAGAGTCGCCAGCTGCTCTGCCCAGTCCCCGGGATCACCAACGGGCCATCCCTCACCCGAGCCGAAGCTGCCGAGCAGGTTGTACATGCGGCGGATCTCACCGGGGTCACGGCCGGCTTCCCGCGCAGCCTCGTCGATCCTGGCGTTCATCTCAGGCAGCTCGGGCGGGTCGGCATAGCCGGTCGAAGGAATCCACCCGTCCGCCTTGCTGCCAGTCAGGGCCAGCATTCGCGGCTTGTAGGCCCCAAGCCACAGTCCGATTGGATGAACCGGCTCCGGGCCGGGATGGGCTCCCTTCACCTGGTAGTACTCGCCCTCGAAGTTGACCGAGCGGTTCTCCATGTCCCAGAACGAACGGATGATCTCGATCGCTTCGGCCAACTGGTCCACGCCCTGGCCGGGGGTGCGCTTTTCGCCTCCCATCGAGGCGACCCCGTCCCAGAATGCGCCGGCCCCGAGGCCCAGCTCGGCCCTTCCTCCGCTGATCACGTCGAGGCTGGCAACGCTGCGGGCCAGAACTGCGGGTGGCCTGAGCGGGAGGTTGGCGACGTTCAGAGCCAGCCGGATGTTGCTCGTCTCTCCGGCCAGTGAAGAGAGCAGCGTCCAGGAATCGAGAAACTTTGCCTGGTACGGATGGTCCTGGAAGGTGACCAGGTCGAGCGCCAGGACATCGGCCACCTTGGCCAGTTCCACGACTCCGGAAACCTGGTCGGCAACCGGAGGGATGAAGATCCCGAACTCGAGGTCATGCCCGTAATCAGCCACGACCTGATGCTCTCACACCGATGACTCGGGCCCTTTTGGCCCTGACGCCTACTTGACGCGGAAGGCGCCGCGCATCAGCGGGTGGATGCGGCAGAAGAAGGTGTAGGTGCCCTTGGGCAGGCTCTTCGGGGTCTCCCACCAGGTCCGGTCGACGGTCGGTGCCTTGTCCGGGCCCGGCAGGGTGCCGAGCTGGCCGGAGTCGAACTGGAACTTGCCGTCCGGGATCGGGTATGAGATGCCAGTCGAGCGGTTACAGGGTGTCTTGCAGGAGGTCAGCGAGTGCCAGACCTCGTCCTCAAGATCCTGTTCCGACATCTCGAAGCGCATGCTCTGGCCCTTCTTGACGACCGGCGGATTGCCGAGCGAACCGGGCAGCCGGAAGTCGGCGCCGTTGTAGATGTAGTCGCTGATCACGAAGGGATTGCTGCCTGCCGTGGCCCCGTCGGGGAGCTTGGTGGCGTCGCGGCCGACCAGGGGCAACCCGCCGCCGTGGTCGTTGTTCTCCTCGTAGTGGCCGTGATTGACGATGCCCTTGTAGTCGACCCGTTTGCGGTAAGGATCGTTGCCCTTCTCGCCTTCGGCCATGTAGGCAACCATGATTCCCATCGACTCGGGCCAGGAAGCGATCTTCGTCTCGTAGGTGGCGCTGGTCGAAAGGACGTCGCCCTTCTTGACTTCGACCATCCAGTCGTCCCGGGTGCCGTACATCGCCATGTCCCACGAAATCGGCTGGTTCTTGTTGAAGTACTTCGCATGTGAACGGAAGAGGTGGACCTTGCCGTTCTCGACCCGCGGCATGCGGTCGGCGCAGGCGCGGTACTTCTTCATCTTCGCGCTGTAGGCACGGATCTTCTTGCGGTTGGACTTGCGGACCCGCTGCTTCGCCTTCGGCCCGAGGCCCTTGAGACCCCTGACCGTGATCGGAGCGGGCTTGACGCACTTCGGCCCGGCGTACTTCGCGCCCGGGCGCTTCAGGTAGAGGTCGGTGTAAAGACCACCGGTGTGAACGTGGCCTGCCGTGGCGACGAGGACACCGTCGCGATCAACCGTCCACTCGTTCTTCTTCACCCCGTTCGGGTAGGGGTTCTTCGCGTCGTCGGGGAAGGCGAACTTGCCGTCCTTGCCGCCGCTGTCCCGCCAAACGTCGAAAACCGGGTAGAGCCCGCCGTTGGCGACGTCCATCCAGATCGGAGTGACCGGCTTGATGCCTTCCGCGGCCGGTGAGTCGGCCGGGATGAAGTCAACCGTGTACTGCGCGTAGAGCGTCATCGGCTCCGGCGTCAGATTGTGGATCATGTGGTTGAGGATCCAGGTGTCGGAAGCCTTGTACTCGTAGCCGTAACCGTCGGGGAACTGGGTGATCGTCTTCTCTTCGCCGGTTGCGTAGAAACGCTCCTGGCCACCTGAGGTCGCGTCCCGGCGGGAAAAGTTGAGCCAGACACCGTGGTGGAACATCACCTTGCTCGAGAGCGGGATCGAGCCGTCCTCCTCGACCATGTCCGGCTTGAGGCGGATCAGCCAGCCGTCCTCGGCCGGCTTTTCCTCACCGGTGATCGGCTTGAAGGCGATCCGGTTCTGGCCCGGGGTCACAGTCAGCGGACCGATTCGATAGGTGATCCGCTGGACGCCGTTGTCCAGGTACTGGGTCGAGCTCGTGGGCAGCAGGGCCGAAGCTGACTGCGGCAGGAGGAAGAGTGCGAAAAGCAGGGACAGCAGGACGGAGACGGGACGAAACTTCACGGATTTACCTCACCTTGCGGGTTGCGCTCGAAGGCTTGCCGAACTGGACGGTTGCCTGAATACTGATCTGAACGACCTTGCCCTTGCTGATCGCCTTACGCCCGGACTTGGTCAGCGGAACGGTCATGGTCTTCGTCTGGCCTGCCTTGAAGCTGAGGCCGCGCTTGATGCCGAGCACCGCCTTGCCCTTCCGGGCAATCAGGGCGACTCCCTTGCTGGCGGTCCCCGAGCGGACCTTCACGCGGACTCCGGACTTGCGGACCTGCTTCAGCTTCTGATTGACGAACGATGCCTTGACCGACGGGCGGGGCTTCGCCTTGCCGGTGGGCTGAATGGTCAGTTCACCGCTCATCGAAGAACCGTGCAGGGTGCAGTAGAAGGGGTAGGTGCCGGCCTTCAGGTACTCCGTGCCCTTGACACTCGTGACCTGTCCGCCGGGAACGACGCTCGCGAAGAAGAGCGGGCCCCCGTCGGGACCGAGCTGGTCGGTGGTCACGTCGTGAAGCGCGGGCGAAAGGCTGTTGTCGAAGATCGCCGTTTCACCGAGACCCTGGACGTAGGGGCCGGGCAAGTAGGCGTAAGCCTCCGGATCCGACTGGATCGTGGCAGCCGCATTCGCGACGCTTGCCGTGATGCCCAGAGCAGCCATGGCGACTGCCAGGCCCAACGCAATTCTGGAGCCCATCCCTCCCATCGAGCGAACATTGTGACGCATATCAACTCTTAACGCAATCGAAACGGCGGAGTTTCGTTACCAGCTGCGGGATCGGGAAACACCGCCCGGGCCGATGTGACATTTTTCGGGAATGTCGCAGACCCCCGAAGAACGGCCCGATCTGACCGAACTGCGGCGCCGGCGTTCACTCACCCTGGACGAGAGCCGGCCGGAAGCCGTCGCCAGGAGACATGAACGCGGCGGCCGCACCGCCCGCGAGAACCTCGATGACCTGATTGATCCCGGCAGCCTGGTCGAGTACGGCCGCCACGCGATCGCCGCTCAGCGGGCCCGCCACGACACCGAGGACCTGATCAGCCGGACCCCTGGCGACGGCATCATCGCCGGCACGGCCAGCGTCAACGGTGAACTGTTCGGGGATCACGCCCGCTGCGCGGTCCTTTCCTACGACTACACGGTTCTCGCCGGCACCCAGGGAGCGATCGGTCACCTGAAGAAGGACCGGCTGTTCGAACTGATCGAGAAGATGAAGCTGCCGACCATCTTCTTCGCCGAAGGTGGCGGGGGCCGCCCGGGGGACACTGACTTTCCTGTGGTCTCGGCACTTCAGGTCCGGGCCTTTGCGCTCTGGGCGAAATTGTCCGGGGCCGTACCCCGGGTCGCCGTGGTCAAGGGACGCTGCTTCGCCGGCAACGCGGTGATCGCCGGCTGCGCCGACCTGATCGTCGCGACCGAGGATTCTTCGCTCGGCATGGGCGGCCCGGCGATGATTTCCGGTGGCGGCCTCGGCGAAGTTGCTCCCGACGACGTCGGACCGGTCTCGATCCAGGAACCGAACGGGGTACTCGACCTGGTGGTCGCCGACGAGGCCGAAGCGGTCGCGGCCGCGAAGAAGCTGATCGGCTATTTCCAGGGCAGCACTCCCTGGTCGGCTGGCGAAAGCCCGGACCAGACCCCGCTTCGGGAGATGGTCCCCGAGCGGGAACGACGCGCCTTCGACGTTCGACCGGTAGTCGAGACGATCGCCGACCCGGATTCCGTCACCTTCCTCCGGCCGAAGTTCGCCCCCGAGATGGTCACTGCCCTGGCCCGGATCGAGGGCCGGCCGATCGGGGTGATCGCCAACGACTCCCGCCACATGGCCGGCACCATCACCTCGGACTCGGCCGACAAGGCGGCCCGCTTCCTGCAGCTTTGCGAGACCTTCGGGCTGCCGGTGATCTCGCTGGTCGACACGCCCGGCTTCATGGTCGGACCGACCCACGAAGAGACCGCTCTGGTCCGGCACACCTCCCGCCTGCTGGTCGCGGGGGCAGCTCTGACCGTGCCGCTGATCTCGATCGTGCTGCGCCGCGCCTACGGACTCGGCGCCCAGGCGATGGTCGGCGGCAGCCTCTGGGAGCCACTGCTCACGGTGGCCTGGCCGAGCGCTCACCTAGGTCCGATGGGTCTCGAGGGCGCGGTGCGGCTCGCGATGCGCAAGGACCTCGAGGAGATCGAGGACGAGGAGGAACGCGAGGCCCTGGTCCGCAAGATCACCGCCAGGGCCGAGGAGAACGCCCGGGCCCTGAACGCCGCGCAGCTTTTCGAGATCGATGACGTGATCGATCCGGCCGAAACCCGGCAGGTGATCACCTCGACTCTTGCCGCCGCCCCCGAACGTGTTTCGGAACGCCCTGAACATCGATTTGTAGACACCTGGTAGGGCAGGCAGGCTCCCCCGCAGAGGCAGGATTCCGCAGTCCGGGGCCGCAACCCGACCGCCACCTTCCGGTTATTGGGGTACCGTGAAGTGTCTTTGATCGAGGAAACGGGAGAGATTGATGGGAACCGGCAGGACTGAAAACGCAATCTTTCGCGGCCGCATGCTGGCCGTCGCAGGGATCTTTTTCGCAGCGATACTCACCTTGATGGGCATCGCCAGTTCGGCCCGGGCCGAAGTCGTCTACACCGAGGCGCTGCCCGACGGTGCCCAGCGCACTACCTACAGGCTTGGTCCGGTCGAGGTCACTCCCGGCCAGAACCGGATTGCCTTCCGGCCGATCACCGGTGCATCGCGACCGGCCGTGAATGGCTGGATCACCAGGATCAAGCCCGACCTCGTCTATGCCGACGGATCGATTCCCGACTCGAGCAAGGTGATGTTCCACCACGGGGTCTGGAACAACGCCCAGACCGGCGATCTCTTCTACGCGACCGGCGAAGAGAAGACCATCCTCGACCTTCCCGATGGCTACGGCTACCGGTACCGGACCAACGAGGGCTGGGTCCTCAACGACATGATCCACAACCTGACTCCCCAGGCGATGGAGCTCTACTTCGAGTACACCCTCGACTTCATTCCGGAGTCGGCTCCCGAATACGGCTCGATCATTCGCGCCCGGCCGATCTGGATGGATGTCCAGAGCGGCATCTACCCGGTCTTCGACGTCTGGCGGGACAGCGGCGGCGCCGACGGCGAGTTCACCTACCCGCAGGATGACCCCAACGCCTACCCGCCGGGGGTCCAGAAGAACGTCAAGACGATCGGCCAGGCCGGCGTTCTGCTCGGCACAACCGGGCACGTCCACACGGGCGGACTCTCGACCAACCTGTACCTGCGCCGGGACGGAGCCATCTACGCCGGGCCGACCTGTCCGGACCGGATCTCCTTCGCGGACGAGCTGAAGCCCCTGCGAAAGAAGCACGCCGGCTTCGTGTCCCGGATCAACAAGCTCAAGAAGAGCAACAAGCAGATGGCCCGGACCCAGAAGAAGATCAGCAGGTCGCTGAAGAACCGGAAGAACAAGGCCAAAGCGAAGCGTCAGATCAGCAAGATCAAGCGCAAGAAGAAGGCCAACTCGAAGCGGATCGCCAGCGTCAACCGCCTCAAGGCGACGAACAAGACCAGGCTCGACAAGGTCGAGGCGAAGGACCAGACCGAACGGGAGCGGGACGCCGCCTGCCGGGCCACCCAGCCCCGGGTCGACAACGGCAACCGGGTCCACCTGTTCAATTCGGAAGCCAAGTACTTCGATCCGCGTGGACCGATCTCCTGGGACATGGCGATGTACAGCACCGACAACGACTGGCGGGTCAGGGTCCAGCCGGGCGACAAGCTCGAGCTCCAGACCACGTACGAAACGGAGCGGGCTTCATGGCCCGAGTCGATGGGCATCAACATCGTCTATTGGGCTCGCGACAACGAGATCGACGACGTTCCGAACCCGCCCAATCCCGCCAGTGCTCCCAACCCGTATGTGACCAAGGTCGACACCCGCGGGGTGCTCAACCACGGCCACCTCAAGGAGAACGAGGACTACGGAGGCGAGACCGGCAAGAACGGATCGAAGCTGGTCGGTCCCGACCCGACCAAGCTGCCCGACGGCCAGTTCGGCGGCGGTCCGTTCACGATCAGCGACTACGTCTACAACGGCGCCGACTTCCGGCTGCCCGGGGCGCTCGGCCGTCCGCCGGTCGTCAACGAAGGCCAGTCCTTCACCTTCAAGCTCTCCGACTACGACATCGACAATGAGGTCTGGCACTCGCTGACCTCCTGCAAGACGCCCTGTAACAAGTCGACCGGCATCTCCTACCCGATCCCGGACGGCGAGTTCCAGTTCGAGTCGGGACAGATGGGTCCGGGCCTCGCGCCCACGGTCGGTTACACCGAGTGGTCGACCCCGAACACGCTGAAGAAGGGGACCTACACCTTCTTCTGCCGCATCCACCCGCTGATGCGCGGCGCCTTCCGGATCAAGTAGTCCGAGAACTCACCCGGCCGGTGGCCACCCGACTTCGCGCGGGTGGCCGTCGGCCGCGCCTCCCTACCGGAGGATTTCGACCAGGAGGATCCAGGCGTTCATCACGGCCGCGATGATCGCGCCGAGCATTCCCGCGAACACCCAGTACATCCCGGTTTCGCTGCCGGCGATCAGGAGGACGGCACCAACCAGGTAGGGAACTGTGCCGAAGAGTGGCAGCACCACCCGGGAAGGGAGCCTTCCCGCACCATCGCCCAGACCGGCGACGCTGCGCTTGACCAGCAGCGCGATGAAGAGGGACCAGATGCCGGTCTGGATCAGGACCTCGACCCCGAAGGTCTTTTCGCTCTGGCCCGGGATCAGGCCGAACAGCGAGACGACCAGCACCCCGATCAGCATCAGCAGGGTGACCATGCCCATCTCGGGCACGCCGTCGAGCTGCAGGATCCGCTCGATGTTGATCGAGATCGCTACGAAAACCAGACCGGCCAGCGCTGCGGTGGCGCCGGCCGCGGCGACGAAGAGGTCACTCCACTCACTAACCGCCATTCTTCGGCACCACCCGGATCGCTCCTCTCATCAGCGGGTGGATCCGGCAGAAGAAGGTGTGGGTGCCGACCGGCAGGTTCGCCGGAGTGGTCCAGGTGGTCCGCTCCACGGTCGGGGCGCCGCCGACCCCGAGCTGGCCGGAGTCGAAGCGGAAGCTGCCGTCGGCGATCGGGTAGGCGATCCCGGTCGACTTGTTACAGGGAGCCTTGCAGGAGGTCAGCGAGTGCCATACCTCCTTTTCGATGTCACTCTCGGAAAGTCCGAAGGTGAAGGTCTCGCCCTTTTCGACCACGGCCGGATTGGCCAGCGAGCCGGGCAGGCGGAAGTCGCCCTGGCCGAAGCTGTAATCGCTGATCGTGAACGGATTACTCACCATCGGGCCGTTCGGGAGCAGGGTCGGGTCCGGACCGACCGTCGGCAGCTTGCCGCCGTGATCGTTGTTCTCCGGGTAGTGGGGGTGGTTGACCGGACCGAGGTAGTCGACCCTGGTCTTGTAGGGGTTCTTGCCGCCATCACCATCGGCCATGTAGCCGATGTGGATTCCCATGTTCTCGTACCAGGAAGCCCGCTTGGTCTCGTAGGTGGTGGTCACTTCCAGCGTGTCGCCGGCCTTGACTCCTACCAGCCAGTCGGGGCGGGTGTTGCGCATCGCCATGTCCCAGGAAACCGGGCCGGCCGGCTCGTAGTAATTGGCCTGCGAGGTGAACAGGTGAACCCGCTCGCCCTTCACGTCCGGCATCTTTGCCCGGCACTTGCGGTAGCGGGCCGCCGCTTTCCTGCGGGATTTCGCTTTCGCCTTGCGTTTCGCCTTCGGCATCGCCCGCAGCTTGCGGGTAGTCAGGCTGGTCAGGATCTTCGGCTTCGGACACTTCGGGCCCTCGTACTTCGCCCCGTCGCGGTTCAGGTAGAGATCGGTGGCGAGGCCGCCCGTGTGGACGTGACCGACCGACCAGACCATCACGCCGTCGCGATCCACGGTCCAGAGATTGCGCTTGATTCCGTCCTTGTACGGGTCTTCCTTCGCCTCGTAGGGCCAGACGATCTTGCCGTCCTTGCCACCCGAGCCCTTGTAGGTGTCGAAGACCGGGTAGGGGTTCGGGTTGACCACGTCCATCCAGATCGGTCGGACACCCCGCATCCCCTCGGCCGCCGGCGACGTCTCGGGCACGAAATCGATCTGGTAGGTGATGTAGAGCGTGTGCTCGGCCGGGGTCAGGTTGTGGATCATGTGGTTGAGCAGCCAGGTGTCCCCGCCGTCGTGGAAGTAGCCGAAGCCGGGCGGGAAGACGACCTCGGTCTTCTCTTCACCGGTGCCGATGAATCGCTCGGACATCCGGCCGGAGGTGGCGTCGCGCCGCGAAAGGTTGATCCAGACCCCGTGGTGGAACATGATGCTGCTCGACTTGGGGATGGTCCCGTCCGGATTGACCAGGTTGGGGCGGAAAGCCGTGATGTACCCGTCCACCGGGGGACGTTCCTGGGCGGTGATCAGCTTGTAGACGATCCGGTTCTGGCCGGTCGTCACGTCGATCGGGCCGATCCGGTAGGTCAGCCGCTGAACGCCGTCACCGAGTTCCTCGGTGTCGACCAGTTCGGCTGAAGCGGTGCTGCCGCCGGCCAGGATCGCAATTGCGCAGACGAAACTGCCCAGCAGTGTTGAAAACCCTCTCCCCAAGGACATGGGAGAAGAGTAGCGCCAAATGGCCCGGCGTCAGTCCCGCAGGCCGAACCAGCGGGCTTTGCGGCTCGAGCCGAACTCGTTCTTCTCGGCTCTCAGCTCGAGAGACGGGGCATTGAAGACGCCGGTCTTTTCCGGTCCGGAGAGGAAGTCGATGTCAACCCGGGCGATCCGGTCTTCCCCGAACTCGAGGTAACAGGAACCGCGGCCGTCGTAGGGATCCGTCATCTCCTGCCCCCTGGCCTCGGCGATCAGTTGACGGGCCACGACCTTCGCCGCCCCTTCTGCGAATACCCCCGCCTTGGGGACCCCAGCCGTGGCGCAATCACCGACCGCGTAAACACCTTCGAATTTCGTCTTGAGGGTCGCTGAATCAACCGGCACGAACCCTTCCTCGGTCATGCCGCTTTCGATCAGCACTGCCGGCGCCCGATGCTTCGGCACTCCCAGAAAGAGGTCGCAGGGAAGCTCGGTCTGATCGTCGAGGGTCAATTTGCCGGGCTCGATTCTGGCCGGCCGTCTGCCTCCGATGAAGGTGATTCCGCGGTCCTCGAACTCGCTCAGGAGCGCGGCCGAGGTCTCCGGCGAGGGCGGGACCGGGGTCCCGAGCGGCATTACGAAGGTGATCTCGCACTGTTCCCTGACGCCACGCCTGGTCAGGTCGTCGCTCAGCATCAGGGCGCATTCACTGGGCGCCGGCGGACACTTGAACGGTGCACCGCAAACCCCGATCACCGCGTGGCCGGAGTTGAAAGAGGCGATCGGCCCGGCGGCCGCTTCAGCCCCGGCGAAGGAGTAGAACTCGGTCCCGTGCTCGGCAAGGCCGGGAGTTGCGTCGAGATCGTAGTCGGCCCCCATCGCGATGACCAGCACGTCCGCCTGATGGGATCCGGCAGATGTGGTGACGCTGCGGGATTCGGGATCGATCCCGGTTATCTCCTCCCTGAGGAAGGTGACTCCAGGCTTGACCGCCTGGCTGTAAGGCATGCTGACCGATTCAAGGCTTGCACCCCGAAACATCATGTCGAGCTTCGAAAAACCGAAGGAGAAAGTGTCGCTCCTGTCGATGATCGTGACCTCGGCCTCCTCCCCGAGTTCTTCGGAAAGCATCGTGCCCAGTTCGAGACCGCCGAAACCTGCCCCCAGAATCAACACTTTCTTGCCCACGGCGCCAGCATAACGGCGAGCGGTGACCACTCATGACGGCGAGCGGTGACCGCTTGACGAGGCTTACGGTTGCGGTTAAGCTTGAATGTGGCGTGCAGGATGCAAGCCGGGTTGACCCAATCGACGGAAGAGGCACCCGATGTCGATATCGCATTCGCGGAGTTGCCGACGACTTTTCGCCGTCCTGTTCTTTTCATGCACTTTCGGCTTGTTCTGGACCAGTTCCGTCTCGGCCATGCCCTTCAGTCCGGCGGTCAACTACCCGACCGCAGGCCAGCCTTTCGCGGTGGCCACGGCAGATTTCAACGGCGACGGCCGCCCGGATCTGGCTGCCGCCAACGCGACCGCCACCACGGTTTCGGTCATGCTCGGCACGGGCGGAGGGCTCTTCGGCCCGACCACCAACTTCCCGGTCGGAGCCCAGCCCTTTGACCTGACCACCGGCGACTTCAACGGTGACGGCAAGGCCGACATCGCGACAGCCAACCTCTTCTCGGGCAACGTCTCGATTCTGCCTGGGAACGGCGCCGGCGGGTTCGGAGCCCCGACCACCTTTCCGGCCGGAGCCAATGCGAGACATGTAATCAGCGCTGATCTCAACGGCGATGGAAAGCTGGACCTTGCCGTGAGCAACTCGTTCCCGAACACGGTAAGCGTGTTGCTCGGCAACGGTCTGGGCGGATTCTCCGCGCCGACTGCTTTCGGGACAGGCACCAGTCCCCAGAAGCTGGTTGCCGCCGACTTCAACGGAGACGGCAAGCTGGACCTGGCAACGGCCAACGACGGCTCCGCCAACCTCTCTGTCCTGCTCGGCAACGGACTCGGAGGCTTCGGTGCCGCGACCAACTTCCCGGCCGGATCCAGCCCGAGGGGGATCGCGGCCGGTGACCTGAACGGGGACGGGAAGATCGACCTTGTGGCGACCAACGGTTTCGCCAACGCCCTCGCGGTCCTGTTCGGCAACGGGGCCGGCAGCTTCAGCGCCCCGGCCACCTTTCCCTCCGGGGCCTTTCCCTACTCGGTCACGATCGGCGACTTCGACGGCGACGGCAAACCGGACCTCGCCTCCGGCAACATCTCGGGAAACTCGGCCTCGGTGCTACTTGGCAACGGAGTCGGCGGATTCGGAGCAGCGACCGACTACGCGGTCGGCAACTCCCCGTTTTCGATCATCGCCGCCGACCTCGACGGCGACGGATCGGGTGGACATTCCGATCAGGCCGATCAGAAGTGCCGCGACCGCGACGGCGAGGATTATCAGCGTCCGGTACTGGCC
>JAGQUQ010000169.1 GCA_020438425.1 Solirubrobacterales bacterium | reverse complement strand
GACCTGAAAGAGAAGGCCGGAGTCATTTCCGCCTGGGACGCCGAGACCGGTGAGCTGACCCTGACCCTCTACGCCGGCGGCGAGCTGTCGGGAACCGTGGATGAGGGCACCCGGGTCAAGTGCGAGTCCGGCGATGTTGCCGAAGAAGAAGGCACCGAGGACGGAACCGAAGAGGAAGGCTCGGATGACGCCGAGAACTTCCGCGGCGGACCCGGAAGCAGTGAAGGCGAAGGCCATGAGGGACACGGCAACGGCGAAGGCCGAGGCCATGGCCAGCACGGCTGCGGCAGTGACTGCTCGGTCGAGGATCTGGCAGAAGGCGTCGAAGTGACCGAAGCAACGATCAAGTACACCGCTTCGGGCAAGGTCTTCAGGGAACTGGAAATCGTCGTAGCTGCCGAAGAGTGATCTGAACCCCCAATCAGATCCCGGGAAAGGGGCCGCCGGCGCGGCCCCTTTCCCTTGCACCGCCGAAACGAAGGGTTTTCTGGCAGCATCGGTCCGTGGCCGAAGCCGGAACCGACATCGATCTCGCCCCGCTGACCACCCTGAAACTGGGTGGACCGGCCGAGCGGCTGATCCGGGTCGAGGACACCGCCGAGCTGATCCGCCTGGTTCAGGCCGCCGATGCCGAGCGGGAGCCGCTCTTCTTCCTGGCCGGAGGATCGAATGTGGTGATCGCCGACCAGGGCGTTCCCGGCACCACGGTCTGGATCCAGACGAAAGGCATCGAGGAACAGGAACTCGAGGATGGCCGGATCTCTCTGACCGTTGCGGCCGGCGAGACCTGGGATGAGCTGGTTGCCCGGGCGGTCACTTCGGAACTGGCCGGGATCGAGTGCCTTTCCGGCATTCCCGGCTCGGTCGGGGCGACCCCGA
>JAGQUQ010000168.1 GCA_020438425.1 Solirubrobacterales bacterium | reverse complement strand
TGGCGCAGGAAGCGGTCGGGGTCGAAGCCGTTGGCGCGGGCCGGGTCAAACGACTCTCCGTCACGGAGCACCGGACCGTCGGCACCACCGTGGACGTGCACCATCTCCTCGTGATTCATCGCTCCAGCTGGCGCGGCGCCCCGGCCGGCGAGCAGGGCTCCGGCCCCGGCGCTGGCGGCAGCGGTCAGGCCCAGCCGGCCAAGCAGCGAACGTCTGGTCAGATTGAGATCGGGCCCGCCGGCCCCCTGCGAAGACATTCGCGCATTAAAACATATTTTGAGGCGTAACTAACTTTTGTTTATCGGGCTGCTCATTCAAGCTGTCTGTTTCGGCTTCGGTTCGGCTCGCGGCTCGAACTGGAGCTGCCTCTCGGCCCCGGCTACACCCTCGTCGATCTGCCTGGTCCGCTCGATCTCCGAGTTCAGTTCGAGACCGAAGAGAACCGCCATGTTCGAGATCCAGAACCAGACCAGCAACACCACGAAGCCACCGAGGGTTCCGTAGGTCTCGTTGTAGGAACCGAAGTTCCCCACATAGAACGCGAAGCCGGCCGAGGCGAGGATCCAGACCAGCAGGGCCACCCCGGCCCCGGCCGTGAACAACCGGATGCGGCCGGTCGAGACGTTCGGCGAAAAATGGAAGAGCACCGCGAACAGCAACAGAACCAGGGCGATCATCACCGGCCACTTCGCGTAGCCCCAGACGTCGACCGCGGTCGATCCGATCCCCAGCGGTTCAGCCACCGCGCGCACGACCGGGCCGGTCATCACCAGCCCGATCGCCAGAATCGCCAGGATCAGGATCATCGCCAGGGTGATGCCGAGCTGAACCGGCTTCAACTTCCAGAACGGGCGACCTTCCCTCGTCTCGAAGATCACGTTGGATGCCCGACCGAAAGCACCGATGTAGCCGGAAGCGGCCCAGATCGCCAACCCCAGACCGATCACGAAAGTGAAACCCGAGGCGCCGCGGTTGGAAGTCAGCCCTTCGACCGGCCCCTTGAAGGTGTCGGCGGCCGTCTCCGGACCGAGGTTGGAAACGATCTCGGTCAGTTTCTCGGTCGTCG
>JAGQUQ010000167.1 GCA_020438425.1 Solirubrobacterales bacterium | reverse complement strand
ACGTAGATGCCGAGATCGATCTTGAAGTCGCCGACCGCGGCGTACTCCCAGAGGCTGGAAGCGACGTGGCGCGATTCCGAGGGCTCGCCCTGCAGGCCGATCAGCGCGAGGATTCCGCAGACGAAGGCGGCGACGATCGCGGCGATGCCGACCAGCCCTGCGGTGCGTTCCGGCAGGACACGGAAAGTGAGCCCGATGGTCAGCGACCCGAGCAGGGGGAAGAGCAGGACGAGCCAGGCCCAGGTGGCGGTCATCCCTTGAGCTCCTTCATCTCGTCGACGTCGAGCGGCAGGCGGCGGCGGTACATCGCGACCACCAGACCGAGGCCGACCACGACCTCGCAGGCGGCGACGACCAGCACGATCAGCACGAATACCTGACCGTCCTGATTGCCCAGCATGCGACTGAAGGCGAGCATCGCGAGGGCACCGGCGCTCAGCATGAGTTCGAGGCAGAGCAGGATCACGACCGGGTTACGGCGGACCAGCACTCCGATCAGGCCGATCGTGAAGAGCAGGGCGGAGAGCACGAGATACCACTCGATGTCCATCAGCTCTCCCTTCCCTTCGGCAGCTTGTTCGGGTCCTCGCGCCGGCGTCCGGCCAGAACGATCGCCCCGACCGCGGCGATCAGGAGCAGCAGCGAGGCCGCCTCGAAGGCGATCAGGAAGTCCTCCATCATCAGGTGTCCGACCGCTTCGGGGGTGCCGAAACCGGCCGGGACGTCATCCGGGCCGGGGGTGCCGAGGGCCGAGAGGCCGGAGCCGAGGATGGCGATCGAGATCGCCACAAAAAGGGCGATCGCGAGGATCGGTCCAATCACCTTCAGTTCAGGCGAGGAATCCCACTTTGGTTCCTCTATGCCGCCGACGTAGGCAGCGACAAAGACGTAGAGCACCATGACCGCGCCGGCGTAGACGACGATCAGGGCGGCGGCGAGGAACTGGGCCATCAGGAGCAGGAAGATCCCGGCCAGGAAGACCAGGTGGATGACCAGCGCCAGCACGCTGTAGAACGGGTTCTTCACCGCGACCACGGCGATCGCCCCGCCAAGGGCCCCGAGCGCACCGAAGAAGAAAGCAACCGCTTCCACTACTCGCCCTCTCCCCGCAGTGGCGTGCGCTCGATTGAGTCGGCAAGCAGCATCTCCTTGGTGAAGATCAGGTCCGAGCGGTTGTAGTCGGCCATCTCGTAGTCGTGGCCCATGGTGATCGCGTCGAAGGGACAGGCCATCTCGCAGTAGCCGCAGAAGATGCAGCGGGCGAGGTTGATCTC
>JAGQUQ010000166.1 GCA_020438425.1 Solirubrobacterales bacterium | reverse complement strand
CGACATCCTGATCCTCGCGATCGGTTTCACCCTGGTCCCGCCCCTGGTCATGTTGCTGGCCGAGTGGCTGGTCACCAAGGTCAGCGCCAAGGCCTACTTCATCCTGCACTTCCTGCTGATCGCCCTGATCGCCACCTTCTTCTTCACTCAGGCGGTTTCCGACCTGTTCACCGTGAGGTCGGCGATCATCCTTGCCCTCTCGCTCGGCCTGGGAGCCCTGCTCGCCTGGTCGATCTTCCGTTTCGTGTTCGTCAGGAACCTGATGGACATCCTGATCATCGCGCCGCTGGTGGTGCTGCTGCTGTTCATCTTCAACAGCAAGACGACCGACCTGATCTTCCCCGAGGAGGGCGAGTTCGAAGTGGCCGCAAAGAACGGTCGGGACGTGCCGATCGTGCTGATGATCTTCGACGAGCTGGGCACCTCGAACCTGATGACATCGGACCGGAAGATCGATGCGAAGAGGTTCCCGAACTTCGGCCGGCTCGCCGCCTCGAGCACCTGGTACCCGAACGAGTCCACCACTGCCTTCTTCACACCACATGCCGTGCCGGGGATCCTGACCGGCATCAACGCCTCGGCCGACACCCTGCCGACCTGGCAGGAGCAGCCGCTCAGCATCTTCAGCCAGTTCGCGGCGGGCCGCCAGCTCCACGTCCTCGAACCGCTGACCGGACTCTGCCCGGAGGACCTCTGTCCGGATCAGACCGCCGCGGCCGGGCAGCTCTCCCGGCTCAAGTCGCTGGCCTCGGACCTCAGGTACGTCGAGGGCAAGCTGGTCCTGCCGCCGGGGATGGCGCAGACGCTGCCGGATGTGAGCTCAAACTTCGAGGGCTTCGGCGAGGGCCGGGAAGAAGAAGTGACCCTCGGCAAGCGCAAGAAAAAGCGCGGCAAGCTGGCTGTGAAGGAAGAAGCGGACTCGGACCCCGAGCTCTACGACCAGTTCATCCGGGAGCTGCCGAAGAGCGACCGCAGCCTGACCGTGATGCACCTTCACCTGCCCCATCAGGTCTGGAAGTACGACCTCCAGGGCAACGAGTACAACGACTCGCCGATCGAGCAGCTTTCCCGCAGCACCAACAACTGGATGGTCAACTCGAACGGGATCACCGTCTCCCAGTCCCGCATGTACGTCCAGACCGGTTACGCCGACCGCATTCTCGGCCAGATGCGCCGCCAGCTCGAATCGAACGGACTGTGGGACAAGGCGATCGTGGTGGTCACCGCCGACCACGGCATCTCATTCGAAGGCAACGGCGTGCCACAGCGCCAGGCCGACGAACGGGCGATGGGCGAGGTCGCCAACCCGCCGCTCTTCATCAAGTACCCGGGCCAGAAGAAGGGCGTCGTCTCACCGAAGCACTCGATGACCCTGGACATCGTTCCGACGATCGCCAGGGCGGTCGGCAGCGACAGCCTTTACGAGACCGACGGTGTGCCGCTGCAGGGTCCCGTGCCCGAGCGTGAGGTGGAGATCACGGACCCCAACGGGAACCTCTACTCGGTCCCACTCGCCGAGATGATCCGCCAGCGAAACGCGGCGATCGCCCGGGCCGACGAGCGCCTGGGAACCGGTGGTTTCTACACGCTCGGCCCGGCACCGCAGCTGATCGGCCGCAAGGTGCGTCCGGTGCCGAAGGGCACGGCCGACGTTCTGCTCGACGAGCCCGACCTCGGCAAGGCCTACGACCCGGGCGAGGACCTGATCCCGATGTTCATCACCGGGACCTGGGAAGGCACCGTCCCGTCCGCCCCGAAGAAGGC
>JAGQUQ010000165.1 GCA_020438425.1 Solirubrobacterales bacterium | reverse complement strand
GCGCTCCATGTCGGTGCGGACATCGTCGTCGAAGTGCTCGCCACCGACCAGGTCGAGGATTGTCGTCTTCGGATGGGCACCGGAAGCGACGATCGGCGCCCGGTAGCTGTCCCCGTTGGCCAGGGTAACGCCGACCGTGCGGCCGCCTTCCACGTCGATCGAGGCGACCTCGGCCTCGGTCAGGATGGTAGCCCCGTGGGATTCGGCCGAGCGGGCGATCGCGTTCGAGATCGCGCCCATGCCGCCGACCACCTGACCCCAGACCCCGCCCATGCCATCGAGCTCGCCGAGCGCGTGGTGGAGCAGGTTGTAGGCGGTGCCGGGGGTGCGAGGTCCGGCCCAGACACCGACCACGCCGGTCGAGGCGATCGACCCCTTGAGCGCGTCGTGCTCGAACCAGTCGTCGAGCAGGTCGCCGACCGACATCGTGAAGATGCGGACCAGGTTCGCGGTGTCGCGCTTGCTGAGTCCGGCCAGCCGGGCGCCTTCGCGCAGCAGGGAGGCGATGTCGCCCGGGGTCTTCGAGCCGAGCGCCGGCGGTTCCCGCAGCAGCATCGGGCGAAGGAACTCTGCCGTTCCCTCGAGCAGTTCCTCGAAGGCCTCGTAATTGTCTGCGTCCCTCGGGGAGAACTTGCGGATCGACTCGACGGTGCGTTCGACCTCGTTGAAAAAGAAGATCGGCCCGTCTTCGGTCATCGCCGCGTAGGCCGGGTCGAGGGGGTAGGCCTTGTAGCCGAAATCCTTGAGCCGGAGGTCGGAGACGACTTTGGACTGGAGCATCGAGACCACGTAGGAGCAGCGTGAAACCCGGGCGCCGGGCCAGACCTCTTCGGTCACGCAGGCGCCGCCGAGGATCGGCCGGCGTTCGAGCACCAGGGTCTTCAGGCCGGCCCGGGCCAGGTAGGCGGCCGTGGTCAGGCCGTTATGCCCGCCGCCGACCACGATTGCGTCGTAGCTGGACGGTCTTCCGCCACCCGACACCGGGGTCGAAGTGGCATTGCCAGTGGACATCGTGTTCGCCTCCATGGCCCGACAGTAGCGTAAAGTGCGATTGACTACAAGGTCAATATGGCTTATTGAGCCATAAGACAAGCGCACGGTCCTCGCCGGACCGGGAGTAGACTCGTCCTCATGACGGGAGAGAGCGGTACTGCGGAAATGTCGGCAACGACGGACCTGGAAACCTCGGCGAAACGGCATCTGATGCTGCATTTCTCCGACATGAAGTCGCTGATGGAGGAAGGCATCACGATCATCGAGCGGGGCGAAGGAGTCCACGTTTTCGATGAGGAGGGCAACCGCTACATCGACGGCCTCTCCGGTCTCTACTGCGCTTCGCTCGGTCATTCCTACGGGGACGAGATCGGCGCCGCCGCCCACGAACAGATGAAGAAGCTGCCCTACGCGACCAACTGGACCGTGGCCCATCCGCCCTCGATCGAGCTGGCCGAAAAGATCGCCTCACTGGCGCCGGAAGGGATGAACAAGGTCTACTTCACCTCCGGCGGCTCGGAATCGGTCGAGGCGGCCTGGAAGATGGCCGTCCAGTGGCAGCAGGCCAACGGGCACGAGCGGCGCCGCAAGGTGATCGCCCGCAAGAACTCCTACCACGGGGTGACCATGGGGGCGCTCTCCTTCACCGGCATCCCGGTCTGCCGCACGCCCTTTGACCCGCTCGGCATTCCCACCGTCCACGTCAGCAACACCAGCTCCTACCGGCACCCCGACGGTGACGACGAAGCGGCCTTCTGCCAGGCCCTGCTCGACGAGGTCGAGGAGACGATCGAGTTCGAGGATCCTTCGACGATCGCGATGATGATCGCCGAGCCGGTCCAGAACGCCGGCGGCTGCTTCATTCCACCGGCCGGCTACTGGCAGGGCCTCCGCAGGATCTGCGACGAGCACGACATCCTGCTCTGCTCGGACGAGGTGATCTGCGCCTACG
>JAGQUQ010000164.1 GCA_020438425.1 Solirubrobacterales bacterium | reverse complement strand
GGTGACCTGCGGCATCTCGCCCCGGGTTCCCCGGGTGAGCCGGGACAGCTGATCCCGGTGGGTGAGGTGATCGGCCTCGACCAGCTCGGACCCCGGGTCCTCGCCGCGCCCCGGGTTGACCTGATCCGGGAGGCGATCGCGGGTACCCCGGCCTGGATGGTCGGCGGAGCAGTGCGGGATGTGGCGCTGGGTCGAGAGGTCAACGATTTCGACATCGCGGTTGCCGGTCCACCGGAGATCCCGGCCCGCGAGCTGGCGAAGGTGCTCGGTGGCGTCGCCTTCGAGCTTTCCGAGGAGTTTCCGGCCTGGCGGGTCAAGGATCACGAAGACGCCTGGCAGGTCGACCTGGCCGAGCTCAGAGCGGAATCGATCGAGGCCGATCTCGCCCTGCGGGACTTCACGGTCGGCGCGGTGGCGGTCGGGCTGGAAGGGGGAGAGGCCCTCGATCCCCTGGGCGGCCTGGAGGATCTGGCCGCCGGAACGATCCGGGCCTGTGGTCCCGCATCGTTTAGCGACGATCCGCTGAGGCTGATGCGGGCGGCAAGGCTGGTCGCCCAGTTCGGCTGGGAGATCGAACCGGCCACCCTCGAACTGGGTCGGAGCGTTTCCGACCGGGCGGCCGACCCGGCCGGCGAGCGGATTCTCGCCGAGCTGCTGCTGCTGATCGGGGCGCGGGACCCGCTTCAGGGTCTGACCGCGATGGACTGGCTGGGCCTCTTTGACAGTGTGCTGCCCGAGATCGGCCGCCTCCACGGTGTGGTCCAGGGCCCGAACCATCACCTCGACGTTTACGGGCACACGATGGAAGTGGTCGAAGGGATCCTCAGGATCGAGTCCGACCTCGAGCGGTTCACCGGCGAACGGGCCCCCGAAGTGTCGGAGTACCTCTCCCGCCCCCTGGCCGACGGAATCGACCGGGCGGCGGCGCTCAGGCTGGGCGCCCTCTTCCACGACTGCGCCAAGCCCCAGACCAGAAGCGAGGAAGGCGGCTTCGTTTCATTCCGTGGTCACGACAAGCTCGGCGCCGACCAGATCAGCTCCCGGTTCCGTGAGCTCCGGGCCAGCCGCAGACTGATCACCTACCTTTCCGATCTGGCCCGGCACCACCTGATCCTCGGGTTCATGGTCACCGCCGTGCCACTGGACCGCCGGCAGATTTTCGCTTACCTGGACCGCACCGATCCAGTCAGCGTGGATGTGACATTGCTCACGGTCGCCGATCGTCTGGCCGCCCGGGGCAAGGCCGAAATCGCCGGGCCCGGCATGGTTTCGGGGCACCTCGAACTGGCCTCGGAGATGGTCGGTCACGCCCTCGAGTGGGACCACACAGGGCCACCAGCGCCGTTTTTGCCCGGAAACGAACTGGCTCGGGAACTGGGGATCGAACCCGGCCCGCAGCTTGGTGAAGTGATCAGTGAACTGGCCGCGGCCCGGTACAGCGGTGAGATCAATGATGCAAACGAAGCTGTAGAGCATGCCCGTGCCTTCCTGAAAGCGGCATGAGTAGTAGCCTCACTCCTCGCATGGCAAAAGAAGAAAAGATCGAAATGGAGGGCGAAATCACCGAAGCCCTCCCCAATACGATGTTCCGGGTCAAGCTCGACAACGACCACGAAGTGCTTGGTCACATCTCGGGAAAGATGCGGCGCCACTACATCCGCATCCTGCCGGGGGACCGGGTCAAGATCGAGCTTTCGCCCTACGACCTGACCCGCGGCCGCATCACCTACCGCTACAAGTAACCGTCGAACGCATCGGAGACCGAAAGGTCGCCGGAGCGCAACATTGAGGCACCCAACCGTGTTCCAGTATTCGATGCTTCGCTCTCCCCTCACATCAGACGGCCTCCGGGCCGCCCGCAAACTGACGCTCCTGATCGGCCTCGTTGCCGTGCTCTTCGCCGCTTTCGCTCCGCATTCCGAGGCGAAATCGACCCAGCGAATCGAGCTCGGAGCAAAGAACATCAACGCCTTCAAGCCGAACT
>JAGQUQ010000163.1 GCA_020438425.1 Solirubrobacterales bacterium | reverse complement strand
CGCTGACCGGAAGCACTCCTCCCGATGCGTCGCCCAGCCCCACGACCGTGGAGTTCGGGGAAGTCATCTCCGGATACGAGCCGGGTGCGAGCACGCTTCCGGTGACCATCACCTCTGTTGGCGGGGCCCCAGTCGAGCTGGCCGACCCGGTGATCGACGGCTTTGACGCCCAGTACTTCAGCCTGGTCAGTCCGGACGCCTGCGACGGCACCCTCGCCCCGACCGAAACCTGCACCCTCCAGGTCAGGTTCGCTCCGGGAGCCGACATCGGCGGATTCCTCGAGGCGCAGATCAACTTCGACGAGACCAACGATCCGTCGCCGACCGAGATCCAGCTCGAGGGCTATGGCCGCCAGGCCGAGTACACGATTGATCCGGCGACCCATGACTTCGGCCAGGTCGCGCTCGGAACGGCAGGCGGCCCGGTGGCGAAGACCTTCACCCTGACCTCGGCCGGGCAGGGCGATCTGCCGGTGAACGGGGCAAGCATCACTGGACCCGACGCCGCATCTTTCTCGCTCGCTTCGGACAACTGCCCGGCCCTGCTCGAACCGATGGACACCTGCAGCTTCCAGGTCACTTTCGACCCGAACTCGGGATCGGCCGGAGCGAGAAACGCTTCACTTGACGTCGATCTGTTCAGCAGCACCGACGAACCTCCGTCGGTTCCCCTGACCGGGACCGCCGCCCTGCCGGGCTCACCGAAACTGAGCCTGAAGCTGAAGGCGGCGAAGAAGGTGAAGGCCGGAAAGAAGCTGGCCGTGACCGCGACCGTCAGGAACGCCGGCAAGGCGAACTCGGGCCCGATCGTCCTCAAGGCGAAGGCTCCCGGCAAGGTCGCCCGCAAGGTTCCGCCGATCCGCATCAAGGTCCTTCCCTTCGGCAAGTCGGCGGTGCGCAAGTTCAGGATCCCGGTCAAGAAGAGCGCCAGGGGCAGCTTCAAAGTCACGGTGACCATGACCCATGCGGGCAGGGCAAAGGCCGGCAAGTCCGGCGCCGTCAAGGTGTCCCGCTAGGACCGCCCGGTCAGTCCATCCGCTTCGCCAGGCGGATCACCGCCCTGGCGTGGCGAGCGATCACCGCCCGCGGCTGCACTCCCGGCCCGAACTCGACCACGAAGGCGGTCGTCCCGTCCGTGTGGTGCTGCCAGCTGACCGCGCTTCCGGGGTAACGACTTCGGTCGCAGCCGCCGCCGGTGCCGAGCCCGGATAGGCGCGCGTAGAGCAAGGCCCATTGCCGGTCCCGGTTGCACGGTGCGAGGGTCCGGCCCCAGGGCTGGTGAAACCAGATCGCGAGGTCGAACCCGACCCGCCGGCTGAAACGCATCATCGTCCTGGTTTCCGGTTCGGAGGCGGGCCGGGGTCCCGAGTTGTACCCGCCATTCAGGCTGCCGTCCCAGCGGAAGGGGAAGTTCCGGTTGAGGTCCACCCCGCGGGCGTTCTTCCTGGTGTTGGCCGCGGTCCCGTCCGGGTTGGCGCTCTTCACGGTCCAGATCCCGATCCTCTTCGGACCCTTGCGGCCGGCCAGCTGCTGGCGAAGCCGGGAGACGACCCTCATCCCTTGCCGCTCGTCACCGTGGACCGAGCCGACCACCAGAACCCTGAACTCGGATTCCGGGTCGCCCTGGCGCCAGCTCGTAATCGGACGGTCAAGAGCCGAGTGTCCGATCACCTGGCGCACAGGCGCGGCCTCGGCCACGGATGCCGCCAGCGTGACGCCACTGAGCAGCATCAGGGCTATCGCGGGCCGCAATCGCACAGGTTCAACCTATCTGCCCCGGCTGAGAGAATCGCCCGGTGAGCGAACTTGAGGATGACGGGCTGATCCGCTGCGGCTGGGCCGACGGCAGCGAGATGATGCGTACTTACCACGACGAGGAATGGGGCTGCCCGATCATCGGCGAACAGGACATGTTCGAACGGCTCTCGCTCGAGGCCTTCCAGGCAGGGCTCAGCTGGGCGACAATCCTTCGCAAGCGACCGGCTTTTCGCGAGGCATTCCGTGACTTCGATCTCGACTACTGCGCCGGGCTGACCGACC
>JAGQUQ010000162.1 GCA_020438425.1 Solirubrobacterales bacterium | reverse complement strand
TGGGACGAATGCCGATTTGTCGAGGTAGACGATCATCGGGGCCCTCTTCCCTCCTCGATGATTCGAAGCATCTCTCCGGGCTCGAGACCAATGTCAACTGGATCGGGGTATTCGCTATTGGGTAGCTTCGGCTCCAGGGCTGGCGAGATCAATCCTTCCGCGACCAACCGGTCGAAATTGCTGAGCTCGCTGATTGGCTCAAGCTTGGCGATCGGCTTGCCACGATCGGTGACGATGATGGTCTCGCCTTCCCTGACCGACTTGAGGTGGCGACTGAGATTGTTCTTGAGGTCGCGAATTCCGACTTCCATCTCGCCCTCCAATGTAGCTACATTACTGCCCCCAATTATAGCTACATCGGATTCGGATTCACCGGTTTTCATGCCCCCTTTCAGGCTCCGGACCGGAGAATTCGCCCCCTGGGGTAGAAATTGACGCGCGTCAACTATATGGTTCGGGAATGCCCTCCCTGCGTTCGCGAATTTCACTTGCCCTGATCAGAAAGAAGCTGCCGGAGATCGTCGCCGCCGACCCCCTGGGCGATCTGGACGACGGGCTGCATGTCGCGATCGTCGGCTCCGGCTCGCCCCTGCCGGACGAGAAGCGCGGCAACCCCTGCACCCTGGTCATCGCCGGCGGCAAGGTCTATGTGATCGACGCCGGCGAGGGCGCTTCGGAGACGATCAACCGGATGGGGATCGACGCCGGGCTGATCGACTGCCTGCTACTTACCCACTTCCACTCCGACCACATCGGCGGGCTGGGCTCGGTCAACCTCCAGCGCTGGGTGGCCGAAGGGAGCAGCACTCCGCTGAAGGTGTTCGGGCCTCCGGGGGTCGAGAAGGTGGTCGCGGGATACAACGCCGCCTACGAACTCGATCGCGGCTACCGGGTCGACCACCACGAGCCCGATGTGGATCCGGCGATCGGTGCGATGGTGGCCGAGGAGTTCCCGGTGCCGGCCGATGGCGAGTCGGCCGTGGTGCTGGAAGCGGACGGTCTGGTGATCACCGCCTTCGAGGTCGATCACTCGCCGGTCGCACCGGTGGTCGGCTTCCGCTTCGACTACAAGGGGCGAAGCGCGGTGCTCAGCGCCGACACCGTCTATTCGGAGAACCTGGTCAGGGCCTCGAAGGACACCGACCTGCTGGTCCACGACGCTCTCTCCGAAGAACTGCTGACCATGGTTTCCCGGGCGCAGACCGAGGCCGGCAACGAGGCCCGCGGCAAGATCCTCGCCGACGTCCTCGACTACCACGCGACCGCCCCGCAGGCGGCCGACGCGGCGCAGAAGGCGGGAGCCAGGGCACTCGCCATCACCCACATCGTGCCGCCGCTTCCGCTCAAGGGCCTGGAGGAAGTCTTCCTGGCCGGCGCCCCCGACCATTTCGACGGACCGCTCTGGCTGGCCAGCGACGGGGACCTCTACAGCCTCCCGGTCGGGGGCGGCCTCAAGCGCAGCAACCTGATCGGTCGGCGGCGCTAGTCTGGCCGCATGACCCATGTGAGATCTGCCCGTCTCGTCCTGTCGTCCCTGATCGCGTTCCTCGCGATCGTGCTGCTCGCCGCGCCCGCCTCCGCGGTCAGGCCCGATTCACAGGCCGTGCTCTCGCCGGTCGACTTCCAGGTGATCAACCGGCCCGCGCCTGTTCACGGAGCCGACAACCGCACCCACATGGTCTACGAGATCCAGGCCGTCAACCAGTCCGGGCTCGAAATCGAGATCCGCAAGGTCGCACCAAGGGCGCAGGGCAACCGGCTCGGCCTTCCCTTCACCGGTGCCCGGCTGGCCGAACGGATGCGGATCAATTCCGGAGCCACCGGCACCACTCTCGGCCCCGGCGGCAGCGCGATGATCTTCATCGATGCCACCTACAGCCCGGCCCGCAAGCGTCCGGCCGCGATCAGCCATGCGATCAGCCTCGCCTGGCCGGACGCCGAGGAGCCTTCCGGCATCAAGCGACAGACCTTCATCGGGGTGTCGTCGCGGGTCAGCCGGCAGAAGCCGGTAGTACTGTCGCCGCCGCTCCGCGGACCGAGG
>JAGQUQ010000161.1 GCA_020438425.1 Solirubrobacterales bacterium | reverse complement strand
CGAGCCCTTCGCCTTTGCCGGGCTGACCGTTTCCCGCGAGTGGGAAGGTGAACCGATGACTTCATGCACGATCATCACCACCGACGCCAACGATGTGGTGAGCAAAGTCCACGACCGAATGCCGGTAATCCTGCCGAACGAGGAAGTCGAGCAGGCCTGGCTTGCCGGGGAGCTTTCCCCCGAGGAAGCAGTCTCGCTCTGCGTGCCGCTCGACCCGAACCGGATGTCTGCCAAGCCGGCCAACCCGGTTCTGAACAAGGTGGGCGGCGAAAAGGAAGGCCCGGACTTCCTCGAAGCTCCCGGTCCTGAATCGGACTAGATCCGGGACTACTCGACGTTGGAGACGTCGCCCGTGTCATCGGTCGATGAGTCGGTGTTCGGCTCATCGTCGGTGATCGGCCACTCTTCCTGCAGGTAAGGGACCTTGACGTCCGTCTTGTCGGTTCCGACGCTGGCCGAGCACTCGATCGTGCCCTTCGGCCTCGTTTCCGACTCGAATATCACGGCCCAGGGAAGGGTGGCTGTCCCGGCTCCGGTGCCGTCGTTCATCTTCCAGATCCAGGCGTGGGAGTCTTCGACGTATCCGTCCCAGAGGACTTCGGTCGGCACGTCGGTGTCGGTGTACATCCGGAGCACGTCCCGGATCGGCAGGTCGATCTTCTTGCTGTCACCGGAGCGGTACTTGACCGAGCTGGTCTCGGGAACGTCCTGGGCCTGAAGGTTGTCGCTGGACCGGGGCCAGGCCGCCCTCAGCCGGCTGGCCCGTGCCAGTCGGGTGTCGCCCTTGACCCGGGAGAAGATGTCGCAGCGAACCCGGGTCGGCACCCGGCCACCGGACTGGACCCGGACCGCACCGGCGACCCGGAAAAGCAGGAGCCCATCCTCATTGGGGGCGATCGCCGAAAGGCTCGTGCGGGCGAGGCTGAAGGAACCGCCGCCGAGGTCGGTCGAGTCCGGGGTGGCGATTTCCTCCGAGGTGTCCCAGTCGATCTCGAGTGAACCGTTGCCGGGGATGAACGAGAGACCGTAGATCGCCAGCGAGGCGACGATTCCCAGGATCACGACCCAGATCGCAAGGCGGGGGATCCGGCCGTCGCTTTCGCTTTCGGGAGTCTGGTTGTCGGGCGGTTTATCGGGCATCTGGCGGCGAGCCGGGAGGATATTCCATGATGGCGGCCGGGAAGTCGCCGGCAGGGGTTGCACCGCTTGACATAACCCGGTTAGGGTGGACAGAAGGCGGAAAAACAAAGAGGGGGAGTGGCATGCAGTCCACTGCAACATCGAGTAGGCGTCTGGCGACGGCCGTCGCAGCTGCGCTGATGGGTCTCCTGGTCCTGGCCGGTCCGGCGCAGGCGATCAGTGAAACGGAGCCGAACAACAAGCGGTCCGAAGCGAACGGTCCGATCATGGACGGTGACACCTGGAGTGGCGACTGGGGAGTCGGTGGCGAGTACGGCGAGTCCGACTGGCTCAAGTTCTACATCGCGAAGCCAACGACAGTCAGTTTTGACATCACGCGCGGAGTCGTCCTCGAAAACGAGGCCGGCTTCGAGCTAACCCACGCCAACGGTGACAGCATCGAGGGTGGCGCCCACGTCCTGATCCCTGATGGCCAGACCAGCGGCAACATCACCAAGGCCCTCGGGCCGGGCAAGTACCACTTCTGGGTCACCGGGATCCTGGACGGGCCCGACTTCGGGATGACCTGGCAGGTCACGGCCCACGGCGATTTCGCAACCTGGGCCGAGATCCAGACTGCTTGTGCGCAAGGCGAAGCGAACCTGGTGAGTCTGAACAAGGCCGTGACCAGCGCCAAAAAGGCCCTGACCAAGGTCCAGAAGCGCAAGGCCGGCAAGAGCAAGAAGGCCAGGAAAGCCAAAGCTGCGGCGGTGAAGAAGGCGAAGACGAAGCTGACCAAGGCCCAGAAGGCGGTCGCCACCGCCAGGGCCGGTTCAGAAGCAGTTTGCGCAATCGAGGAGTGAGCGTCCTGCCCGGTTGACTCGAGGGGCGGCGGACCGGACTGATCCGTCGCCCGAAAGGACGCGCCCGGCAGGATTCGAAC
>JAGQUQ010000160.1 GCA_020438425.1 Solirubrobacterales bacterium | reverse complement strand
CCCTGCTGACCGCCTTCATCCTCTTCGTACTCGCGACTTCCGGCATCAAGGGATTCGCCTTCACGCTCGGCGTCGGCACCCTGGTTTCGCTGCTGACCGCGGTCGTCTTCACCCAGGCTCTGCTCGGTTCGATGTCGAACACCAAGCTGATGCGCTCCGGCAAGGGCTTCTCGGGAATCGAGGGCAAGGAACGCTGGCACTTCGACTTCATGGGCAAGGCGCCCACCTTCTTCGCCATCTCCGGCGTGATCCTGTTGATCGGAGCCGGCGCCCTGACCACCAAGGGGCTCAACTTCGGCATCGACTTCGAGTCCGGTACCCGGGTTGAAGTCGCCCTGGACGAAGCCGCCACGACCGAGGAAGTAAGAGACACGATCAGTCCGGTCGGCCTTGGCGACGCCGATATCCAGGCGATTACCGACAACCCGGCCCTCGGGGACAACGCTTTCCAGATCGAAAGCGAAACTCTCGATCCGTCCGAGGTCGCGAACGTCGAAGAGGCGCTCAACAGCGCTTACGGCGTCGGGGCGGACAGTTTCAACAGCACCTCGGTCGGGCCGACCTTCGGTGCCTCGGTGGCCCGCAGCGCCGCCCTCGCGATCTTCTTCTCGCTGATCCTGATCATGGGCTACGTGGCGATCCGCTTCGGCGGCAAGTACACGGTCCCGGTCCTGATCGCGATCGCCCACGACTTCCTGATCGCGCTCGGAATCTATGCATTGCTCGGGTTCGAGGTCTCGAGTGCGACCGTTGCGGCCTTCCTGACCATTCTGGGTTACTCCCAGTACGACACGATCATCGTGTTCGACCGAATACGAGAGAACGAGCCCAAGATGCCACGGGCGACTTACTCCCAGATCGTCAACAAGTCGATGAGCGAGGTCATGACCCGCTCGCTGGTCACCAGTTTCTCGACCCTGATCGGCGTCGTCTGCCTGCTGATCTTCGGTGGCGAGGTGCTCCAGTCATTCGCGATTGCGATCCTGGTCGGAGTCTTCTCCGGTACCTACTCCTCGATCTTCATCGCCTCGCCCGTCCTGGCGCTGTGGAAGGAACATGAGCCTGCCTTCAAGCGTCGCCGCCGCCAGCAGATCGAGACCCAGGGTTACGTGCCCGCCTTCGCTTCCGACCTCGAAGTCGCCCGCAAGGATGATGGCGAGCCGGCAGTGATCGAAGGCGGCACCGAGGAAGACGCCCCGGGTTCACCCAAGCTTTCGCCGCGCGACCGGCGCCGGAAGGAACGCGAAGACGCCAAGAGGGCCGGAGAGGAAGCCTGATGTCAATCGTTATCTGGTTCACCGTCGCGCTCGCCCTCTGGCACTTCACGATCTTCGTGCCCGACCGTTTCTGGCAGGGCATCATCGGCGCCCTGATCGGCTGCGTGGTCGGCGGCATGATCTCCGGTGCGCTGGTCGAGTTGGTCCTTGGCAACGGGCTATCCGACACCGACCTGATCACCTTCCTCGCCGCCGTGCCGGGAACCCTGCTCGGCGCCTGGGTCGTTTACCGGATCGGTGAGTCCCAGGGCACCGAACCGGTCGAAGAGGCCAAGAGCTAATTCGTTTCCGGGCCAAGCCCTACCCGGTCCAGGACGCGCTCGACCTTGAACGCGCCACCGGGCTGAGTCGCCCTGTCGCGACGGTACTTGCCCGTCGCGGAATTACCTCGCCCGCCGAGTCCCAAGCATTCCTCGCGGCGGGAGAGAGCCACGATCCCTTCGCCTTCGAGGGCATGTCGGTCGCGGTGGAGACGGCGCTCGCGGCGGTCGCTGAGGGCCAGCGCATCACGATCTACGGTGACTTCGACTGCGACGGCGTCTGCGCCACATCGATCCTGGTCGGCGCATTCCGCGGGCTGGGTGGCGAATGCGACTGGTTCATCCCGGACCGGATCAGTGAAGGCTACGGCCTGAATCCCGAAGCGATTCGGGAAATCGCCTCCCGGGGCACTTCGCTGGTGGTCACGGTCGATTGCGGTGTCACCGCGGTTGACGAGGTCGCCCTGGCGCGGAATCTGGGAATGGAGATCGTGGTCACCGACCATCATCAGCCGGACGATGATTTG
>JAGQUQ010000015.1 GCA_020438425.1 Solirubrobacterales bacterium | reverse complement strand
CTTCTCGGCCAGCCTCAGGGCCGAAACGCTTCCGCCGAAACCGGAGCCGACGATCACCCAGTCGTAGTCGTGAGCCATGGCAGACAAGTCTAACCGACACGAAGTCTTGTCAATTGGCCCGTCCGAAACGGACTGGCGGCGATGCCGGAGAGCGACCTCTGGAGCCGGAAATCCCGCCGGGATGCCGTTTCACCCGATTCGGGTGAGGTCCGGAACCGAAACCTTTCCCATATAGGTGGTTTAGAGTGTCCGGATGGCTTGCCGCTTGCCGCGGTGGTCGAAAACACTTTTTCAAAGACTTCAAGGAGAGAGATGAAGCAACGTTTGGGAATAATCGTCGGCGTCCTCGCCGCGTTCCTGCTGGGAACGTTCGCATTGGCGGGGCCGGCATCGGCCGTCGATCCGGGCACCGCAAAGCTGCAGAAGCAGTCGAACAAGGCCGCCAAGAAGGCCAAGTCGGCCTGCAAGAAGGCGAAGAAGGGCAATGCCAAGGCCAAGAAGAACTGCAAGAAGGCGAAGAAGGCTGCCAAGAAGGCCAAGTCGAAGCTGAACAGCTACAACGCCCAGTTCTTCGACGTCTGCAAGCACGGCTGCAAGTACAACACCATCCAGAAGGGTGTTGACGCCGCCGGCAAGTGGAAGAACAAGAACAAGAGCCGCAACGCCACGGTCCGGGTCCAGCCCGGCACCTACAAGGAAGGCGTGCTGGTTCACGGGAAGCGCACCGGCTACAACTTCAAGGGTCTGACCATCGAGGGTGTAACCAAGGGTCATCTCCCGAACAGCAACGCCCGCGCGGTCATCCTCGAGGGCGACGGTGCTCTCACCGACATGAAGGCCTCCCCGAACTGGCGTCCCGGTGACGCCACCACCCAGGCGGCCCAGAACGCGATCGAGGGTGTCAGCACCGTCGGTCTGAAGATGGAGAACATGTGGGCGAGGCACTACCTCAACAACACGTTCTTCGTTCACGCTTCCAACGTTGAAGCCGACAAGGAGTACTGCGCCGACTACACGATGGACAACCTCGTGTCCTCCGACACCCGCGCTTACGGCCTTTTCGCCCGTAACTGCTTCGGCGGCAAGATCATCAACTCCGAAGGCTGGGGCCACGGCGACTCGACCGTCTACATCGGCGAAACCCCGTGTGACTCCTACACCTGGTCGAACAAGGACGAGGTCAACGAGCCTTGCCAGGCGAAGCCGAAGTGGACCCTGGTCAAGAACATCAAGGCCTGGGGCAACCCGCTCGGCTACTCGGGTACCAACTCGAAGTACGTCAAGATCACCGATTCCATGTGGTTCAACAACGGCGCCGGCATCGTGCCGAACACTCTCGACTCCGAGAAGTTCGAGCCGACCGGTGACCTGATCATCGAGAACAACGACATCATGTGGAACAACTACAACTACTACCAGCCCGATTCCGGCTACAACAACGTAATCGGCAACGGTAACCCGATCGGCGTGGGCGTCATGCTCTACGGCTCCGACGGGGTCACCGTCAGGAACAACAACATCTTCGGTCACGAGAAGTGGGGCGCTGCCGCCTTCTCCGGTCCGGATCTGTTCGGTGTCAACGACGGCGACGATGCCAAGAACATGAACAACCAGTTCATCGGCAACAAGATGGGTCGTAACGGAGAAGACAACAACGCGATTGACTTCTTCAACGACGCTTCCGGCGGAGGCAACTGCTGGGCCGACAACACCGCGAGCGGTCCTGTGACCTTTGCTCCCGGCAACGGCTCGGTTCCGCTCAGCACCATCTACCCGGGCAGCTGCCCGCAGCCTGAAGTGCTGAACCAGAACGTCACCGCTCATAACCTCGGTGCCGGTCTGCAGGTCAACACCGCGTTCCTCAGCCCGCAGGAGCCGTGGCGCGACCTGACGACGATCTTCGGCGTGGCCGAAGTCCGTCCGTCCCAGCTCCAGGAATGCGGCATGACTCTGGTCTCGCACCCGTCCTACACCAAGGACGGCAAGACCTACGAGTCGCAGAGCGCCCCCCGGGTGACCGCGCAGGAGTGCACGGACCTCGAGAACCGTCCGAGCCCCTGGAACCCGTAGGAAGAGAAAGGCAACAGGAACCAAGAATCATGAATTCACTGCTCAAGAAGCGGTTGCCGGGGATTCTGGCGGCAGGACTCGTGACGCTGGCCGTGGGGGCGGCCGGCGTCACCCCCGCCGCTGCCAGCGACGCTTCGGCCAGCGCCCTCACTGCAAAGCAGAAGAAGGCGAAGGCCAAGGCGCTCAAGGCCTGCAACAAGAAGCGGACCGCGAAACAGAAGGCTGCCTGCAAGAAGGCCGTCAACAAGCGTTTCGCGAAGCTCGCCAACCAGGCCCCCAAGGGCAAGACCGTGACCGTCAACGTCTCGGATCCGTACGCCTACATCCCGAATCAGGTCAACCTCAAGGTCAATGACTCGATCCTCTGGGACTGGAAGATGGCGACCGGACGCGAGCCGCATGACGTGACTCCCGTAACCGTTCCGGCCGGAGTCAACAGGAACGACTTCAAGTCGAGCCTGCTGATCGGTCCGAACGCAACGTTCAAGCGCCAGTTCACCAAGCCCGGCGCCTACTCGTTCGTCTGCAGCATTCACTTCCAGATGACGATGAACGTCAACGTCAGCCGGTAGGCATGACGAATGCGCTTCGCGACAGTCGCAATTCTGGCGTTGATGGTCTGGGCCCTGCCTTCGGCAGCGGCCCGGGCCGCCACGCCTGAACCAGCGTCAGCGTCGGCGGCGGCTTCGGCTTCCGCCAAGAAGCGCGGTTTGGCGAAGGCACTGAAGAAGTGCCGGACGATCAAGAAGGCAAGTAGCCGGAAGGCCTGTGTCCGCAAGGCACGCAAGCGGTTTTCCGGCAAGCCTTCGAAGCCGGTCAAGCCTGAACCGAAGCCCGGCAAGACCTGGCGGGTTGATGTTCTTGACGACTACATAAACGACTACTTCAGTCCCGATTACCTCGAAATCAAGGCTGGCGACCGGATCCAGTGGATCTGGAGTGACATGAATCAGAACCCCCACAACATAAGCCTGATCAGCGGTCCGGCCGGCGTAAACCGGTTCGACTACGCCACACCCAACTCCCCCTCGAGGGACTACACCTGGACCCGCCAGTTCGACGAGCCCGGAACCTGGCTCTTCGGATGCAGCCTCCACCAGTACATGCGAATGGCCGTCAAGGTCGGAAAGTGAGATGAGCTCATGAGTTTCGGATCCTTTGACAGAAGAAGCTTTCTCGGCATCGCCGGCGGCGCCCTCGTCTGCACGATCGGCGGCAAGCAGTTCGAGATCAACGGCAAGACCAATCCGAGTGAACTGGTCGCCCAGGTCGACGTGCCGCCGAAGGTGGCGGCCGCGAAGAACGACCCGGCGATCAGCAAGGCGAGCGTTTCCGGCAACCGCAAGGAGTACTGGATCCAGGCCGAACCGACCCCCTGGAACATCATGCCCAAGCGGCGTGACCAGATGATGGGCAAGTCGGTCGCCAAGACGGTTGGCCGGACCAAGGGCGAGGCCTATGCCTACCGCCTGTACGAGCCGAACTTCACCAGGCCGATCGGCCCCGCGACCGTCCCCGGGCCGCTGCTCGACGCGACGGTGGGCGACACGCTGGTCGTCCACTTCCGGAACGCACTTCCTTACCCGGCGACCATGCATCCCCACGGGGCCTTCTACTCGAACGAGATGGACGGTGCCTACAAGGGCCACTGGACCGATCCGGGCGGATTCGTCCAGAAGGGCCGCACCTTCACCTACGTCTGGGAGTGCCCGGAAGGCACCCAGGGCACCTGGCTCTACCACGATCACGGACCCTTCGAGACGCTCTGCATTCCCAAGGGCCTGTTTGGTCCGATGGTGATCCGCGACCCCGACGAGCCGCTGCCGGACCGCGAGTACTTCCTCGGTTTTCACGCTTACCTGCCGGGCGTCGTTGCCCCCAGCACGGCCGTGCTCTACGCGATCAACGGACGCGCCTACACCGGCAACACCCCGACCCTGCGGGCCAACGTCGGTGACGACGTGGCGATGCATGTCTACGGGATCGACGATGACTTCCACACCTTCCACGTTCACGGCCACCGCTGGCAGTCGCCGGGCGGCGTGATCGAGGACAACAAGACTTTCGGTCCCGGTGATTCGTTCCGGGTGCGCTGGATCGAAGACAACCCGGGCCGCTGGCTCTACCACTGCCACGTCTTCAACCATCTGCATCAGGGAATGAGCGGTTGGTACATCGTCGAGTGACATTCAGGCGGCAGTTCCGGCTGGTCCTCGCGATCGGATTCGCAGCTCTGTTCGCCGGGCTGGCCGTTCAGCCTGCCCAGGCGAACAGCACGCGGGTATCGATCTCCGACTTCAAGTGGTCCAAGGAGCCGACCGTCAATCTCGGCGAATCGGTCACCTGGGACTGGATCGGCCCGGACCTGCAGCACTCGGTCACCGGCCAGGCGCCGAACGCCACCCAGTGGGATTCAGCCCCGGGCATCCCCAGCCCCAGGCAGAACCTGGGCGACTCCTTCAAGGTCACCTTCGACCAGCCGGGTCACTACCTGTTCGTCTGCAAGCTCCATCCGCAGGCCGTGCGCGGCACGGTCACCGTCACCAATCTTCCCGGTGACCCGAACTCGGATCCCGGACCGCAGGATCCGCTCAAGTTCGATCTCGAACCCCCGCAGGTCGAAGCGGTCGGACTTTCGAACACGGTGATCGGCTACAAGGGCAACGGCACCATGCTCAACCTCGAAGTGAGCGAGAAGGGCACCGCCTCGATCGACTACTTCCGGCTGGTCAAGCAGGGTCGCGGCAAGAAGACGAAGACCGTCCGCCGTTTCGCCGGCTACCACGAGCGTCCGATCCACATCGGCATCAACGCGGTCCGCTTCGCCAATCGCACCTCCACCTTCAAGCCACAGGCCGGCAAGTATGTGGCGATCGTCCGGGTCGACGACGAGAACACAAACGCCAGCCCGGACTTCACCCTTCCCTTCGAAATCAAGGCGAAGAAGAAAAAGAAGAAGTAGAAGCAAGTCCTGATTTATGATCAGGGCCGGTGGCCGCAAGGCCTGATTCGCGTCACATGGAGGGAGGGCGAATGATCCGAGAGTTCCGGAGACAGGTTCCGGTTTTGGCGTTGATTGCCGGGATTGTTCTGATGGCCTCTTCACCATCGACGGCCGGCGCATCAACGGCTTCCGACCTTCGCCAATGCAACCAGCTCAGCCAGGCGGTTGAGTTGACGGACGGTTCACTGATTGGGCTCGGCACCACGAGGGACTGCGGAGACACTTCAAGCAGCCCTTCGCCAACACGGTGGCAGGTCCTGACTGGCCTCGATTCTTCCGGGAGGGTCGACCCCGGCTTCGGCAACGGAGGCTTTGTGCTCAGCTCGCTGGCTGACGGCGAGTGGATCTGGAAGATGGTCGAGACAACCGACGGCAACCTCCTCGTGTTGACCAACCGGCGGGTTCGCTCTTACTCGCCTGGTGGCAGCATCCGCTTCGAGTTCGGAAACAACGGTCAGGTCACACCGATCTCCCTCGACCAGATCAACGCGACCCCGACCGACATCGTGGCGAGCGAGGGAGGCGGGTTCTTCCTGGCCGGCACCCATGCCAACCGCGTGCGGGTGGGAAGCTACGACGCCGCCGGGAAGCTGGTCCCCGATTTCGGGAGCGGAGGGATCGTTGAAACGGGACTGTGGTGGGCCGGCGTTCTCGCTCTCGATTCGCAAAGCCGGATCCTCGTCGCGGATTCGGATTCACTGATCCGGCTGCTGCCGGATGGCTCGGCTGACGGTGACTTCGGGGGCGAGAGCGGCCACGCGGCTCTGAACCACTGGCCGGTTCAGGGAATATCGGTTGGGGAACAGGGAAAGATCACGGTCATTTCGGGCGGATTCGACGGTTGGTACGGGAATCCGGCCTACTCCAGGAATTTCGACCCGGACGGTCTGCCATGGCCCGACAATCCCGGTGGAGTCATCGGTGGTGATGTCAATAGCGCGACCACCTACCCGGGCGGCATTGCCATTGCTTTCCTGCCCGGCAGGATGATGGACGCGCGCTTCTCGGTTGGTACCACCTCGGAGTTCCCGTCTCGCGCCTATTCTCTCTCGCCTGGTACCGCCATCGCCGCCGGGGTAACCCCCCTTTCCGACGGATCGATTCTTGCCGTGGGCTTTACCGACGATAGTGAAATTTGCGGGTTCTACTGTGGCGATCGAAGGAGGATGGCCATGGTCAAACTGAATCCTGCGACAGGAGAGCCGGAAGAGGATTTCGGGGCGGACGGGTCCCGCCTTATTCCCGCCAACTCTTGCGAGTACGGATCAGGAGGGAGCGTGGGGGACTGGCAACTCTGCCGGGTCCAGGCGCCGGTTCTGTCCGGTTCGGCAAAGGTCACCGGAAGGTTCAGCCGTCGGCCCTCTGTCCTGGTCAAGGCAACTCTGGGTGATCCGCCAGCTCGCCTGTGGGGCACCCGCCAGAATCTGGTGCTCGGGCTTCCCGATGGATTCGGGCTCAGGCAGGGAAAGACCGGCTTGATCGAAGTTGAGTCCGTGCCGTTCCGGCCGGCAACACTGAGCGTCGAAGGACGCAAGGTGATCGTGCGGGTGGCACCCGGGTTTGAGAGCTGGGGAGGTCAGTACTTCGGGGTCGAGCAGAAGGACAGCCCGCTTTCGATCCGGGTGCGGTTCAAGCGGGGCTCACTGAAGCCGATCGCCGGAAGGTCAAGGAAGAATCCGCCCCCGATCCGGGTCCGGGGAACCTTCATTCCCACCCGGGGAGGCATGCCAGGCGAAACCAGCCGTGCCTGGTTTGCTCCGAACTCGGACTCCGCCCGGATCAACCTTGGTCCCTGACGTACGAAGGTTTCCGGCTGGGTCGACACCTATGCTCTGTGGGTGCCGACCTCGCTTGAACGCAGACATAACCGGCGTCGCCGCCATGAGCGGACCCGCCAGGAGCTGATCGAGGCTGCGCTGAACCAGTCGGCGGAGGGGTCCTTCAAGGACCTGACCGTGGAGGGAGTGACCCGGGAAGCGGGAGTTGCCCGGTCCGCCTTCTACGTCTACTTCGGAGACAAGGAAGAACTGCTTCTCGGGGCACTGGAAGATCTGATCGCTTCACATCAGAACCGGCTCGGCCGCTGCTGGCAGCAGGGCGATGATCCCCGGCGGGACATCGAGCGGGGGATTTACGGAATGGCCCGGGTCTACGCCGACAGCTCCGGTCTGCTCGCCCTGGCCGGCGAGGCCGCGACCTATGACGAAGAGGTGCGGGAACTCTGGTCGACCGTGCTGGAATCGATCACCGAAGGCACCCGGGACGAGATCGAACGCCTGCAGAAGACCGGCGCCGTCAACGAGTCACTCGATCCGGACGCGTTGGCCGAAGGACTCGTTCTGATGACCGAGCGAAGTTTCCAGATCCATCTCGCGCAGGGCGAGGGGGACTCGAGCGAAGTCGCCTCGAGGCTGACCCGCGTCTGGTGGGCCGCCCTCTTCGGCCCGCCCGCCCAAGAAGAAGCGCCCTCCCCGCCCGAGAACGGAGAAGGCACCGAAGCTGGACCCCCTGTAGCCCCTCCCAACGAATAGTTGCTTCCGATGGGAGGGGCGGGGTTCAACTGGAGGACGGGCGCAGGCCCGTCCGACTGCAGTTAAGTCCTAAAACTGAACGTCCGGTGTGGCGCGCTCGGCGGCATCCTCGATCTCGAAGAACTCCTTGTCGGTGAAGCCGCCCTGGTTGGCGACGATCGACGCGGGGAACTGCTGGATCTTGGTGTTGTAGGACTGGACGTTCGAGTTGTAGATCCGGCGGGAAGCCTGGATCTCGTCCTCGAGCTCCGAGAGGTTCCGGCTGAGCTGCTGGAAGTTCTCGGTCGCCTTCAGGTCCGGGTACTGCTCGGCCACGGCGCGAAGGTCGGCCAGTGAGCGGTTGAGCCCGGACTCCGCGGACGCGGTCTCGTCGACGCTCTGGGCCGCCATCGCGTTGGCGCGGGCCTTCGTCACTTCCTCGAAGACCTTCTGCTCGTGAGTCGCGTAACCCTTGACCGTCTCGACCAGGTTCGGGACCAGATCATGTCGGCGCTTCAGCTGGACGTCGATGCCGCTCCAGGATTCATCCACCCGGTTGCGCGAGGCGATGATCCCGTTCCGCGTGGAGATGTACCAGAGCACCACGATCAGAGCGATTACGACGACCACTATCAGCGCGATAAGTGCGCCACTCATAGGCAAGTCCCCTTCGTTGAAATCAATGTGGCGCGAATCCTACTCCCAGAATCCCGGCCTTACCGAAACCGGCCGCGGATACGGATAGGGTGATCGCCGATGGGCAAGCAATCCGACCAGTGGCAACAGATCGTCTCCTCCTACGAAGGGGCGGGGGATGTCAAGTGGGAGGCGGTCGGCGGGATCAACCCGGTCGACGGCCCGGTTGCCCTCTGCGTCGGGGGCAGTAACCGCCTGACCGGCCAGCTGGCCCCCGACTTCTGGGGCTCGAGCTGCGACGCCGACGAAAAGGAAGTCGGCGGGTTCATGCGCAAGGAGCTGCTACCGACCGCGATCCTCGCCAAGGCCCACATGCCGGACCTGGCCAAGGTGGTTCCCGCCTTCAACGTCGAGTCGATTGAAGCCAACGCCGGCGAGTTCGTGAAGCAGCGGGTCTCGCGCCGCAAGGTCGAGTTCGAGTCGCTCGAGTTCAACCAGCGCTTCCTGGCGACCGTACCGAAGGAGTACGACCCGATCGCGCTGCGCGAGCTCTTCTCGCCGGGTTTCCTCGAGTGGACGACGACGATCGACCGCGAGGTCGATTTCGGGGTGAATGACCGTCAACTCTGGTTCCTCTGGCGTCTCAGGGAGCGAACCGCCGAGGAACTGAAGCTCGCGCTCACCAACGCAGGCGAGCTGTTTCGCCGGCTACACGCCGAGATGGAAGAGGACGGCATCCACATCTATCCCGGCGGACCCTGGAACGCGGGGCTTGAGCCGTTCCCGGCTGACTGAAGGGTCGATTCTCAGTCCGGGTAGTCGTCTTCGCCTGGAAGGACGACACGGGCATTCCGCTCGTCACCGATCACCTTCGGCAACACGACCCTCGAAGCGTTCGGGTCAGCGGCGGCGCGCTTCATTGCCTCCTCCGCATTGCCGGCGGGAACCAGCGCCTCGAGCTGCTTCAGGGTCGGGAAGACGATCGCCATGTCGCCCGCCTCCGCGGCGGCAAGGGCATCGGCCGGGTTCACCCAGAGTGCCTCGGTCATCTCGAAGTTGTCCGGAACCGCCTCGGTGCCATCAGGTGCCACCGCGAGAAAGAACCAGGTGTCAAACCGGGTCTTGACCACCTCCGGGGTGACCCAGCGGGCCAGCGGGATCAACTCGTTCGAGAGGTCGAGCTTGATGCCTGCCTCCTCCTCGAGTTCCCTGGCGGCGCAGGTCCGCAGGCCATCCAGGCCGTCGCCATCCTCCGGGTCGAGCGACCCGCCCGGGAAAACCCAGACGCTCGGCATGAAGTGGGACTCGGCCGAGCGCTTGAGCATCAGGACTTCGAGTGGTCCGCCTTCCTCCCGGTCGCGGAGCAGCAGGATCGTCGCAGCAGGACGGGGCTCGGAAGGCTTGCCGAGGTTTATCGCCTCGCCAGGCCCGGCTTCCGGAAACGAGTTCACACCGGAACCGTATCGCTGATCCCCGTTTGGGTAGTCTGGCCGCCATGAGCACTGCGACCACAAGCCAATGGATCTGCGAATCCTGCGGCTGGATCTACGACCCCGCCGAGGGCGATCCGGATGGCGGAATTCCCGCCGGTACCGCCTTCGAGGACATCCCCGAGGACTGGTTCTGCCCGGTCTGCGGAGCCCGCAAGGTGGACTTCGAGCCCTACGAGGGCTAACCAGGTCCGGGCGGCGCCAGGAACCAATCATCTGCATGCCGTCCGGTCTTCGCCGGACGGCGAATAGGAACCCGCCCCTTCCTCTCACATTCACTGACGGAAGGAAGCGGCTCTGCCTTGTGTTTGCCGTACCTGCGTACGATCGCGGTCATTTCCCGGCTTATTCCTCGGCAGCCACCCGCAGGAGCGCCCTGCGCACGACCCGCCGAAGTCTTGTGGTGCTGGCTTTCGTCGAGATTCAATTTCTGAGTGTGTCGACTTTCATCACTGTCGGTGAGGAAAGTCGACACACTCCCGCGGATCCGAAGCAGGTGCCTATGGATTGCATCCATATGGATGCAATCCATACCCACCACCCGAAACGAGGGCTGGAACCCGTTCCTGGAGTCGAAGCGGGACTCCGGAACACCCCGGATTCCCCCGTCACCTGCCCTGCACCCCCGCAGTGGGTCGGAAAACCGGCAGTCGGGCCGAAAATCCGACCCACGAGACTCGCAAGCGGGGTCCGGGCTAACCGGTGGGTCGGATTTCCGGGGCTGGTGACGAAAATCCGACCCACCCGGATTGTGAGCCGGGTCGGGGTGTGACGGATTCTCCGGGCGTCCGTAGTGTGGGTATGAACGGCATGTTGGAAGCTGTCCCTGAACCTGTTTCGTCCCCGGGTCCGAAGCGCGGGCCTCGGCCTCTCTTCGAGGATCTCTATCGGGGGAGCCGGGACGATCTCTACTCGTATGTGGCCGGGTTGCTTCGCGACCGGGTCGCCGCCGAGGATGTGACCGCGCTGGCCTTCGAGCGGGCCTTTCGCAAGTGGGAGAAGTTCGATCCCCGGCGGGGCAGCGCTCGCGGCTGGCTTTTCGGGATCGCCCGGAACGCTGCCCTGGATGAACTCAGGAAGCGCCGGCGCGAGGTGCCGGCGATCGAGCCTGGAGGGCTGGATGCCCCGGGCTCGGTGGCCGGCACATTCGGGTGCGGTGCCCCGGCTGCGGGAGAGGGTTCTTCGGTCGAAGAACGGGTCGTAGCCCTCGAGCAGCGGGCCGAGTTGTTCGACGCGCTCGGGACTCTCGCGCCGGCCGACCGGGAGATGGTCGCGCTCAAGTTCTTCGCCGGACTGACCAACACCGAGATCGCCGAAGCAACCGGCTACTCGTCCACCAACGTGGGAACCCGGCTGGGCCGGGCAATGACAAGACTCCGGAAAGCCCTGGCTTCCGGCGAGGAGGTGGCCAGGTGAGCCGCGAGACCGAAACAGAATTCGAAGAACTGGCCCGCGCCCTGCGCGAGTCCCGGCCCGTCCCCGAGCCGGAGTTCACGGAACGGCTCGACCGGGTGGTCGCCGACCACTTCCCGCCCGAGTGGACGGATGAGGTTTCCGTGGGCCGCCGCGCCGCACGTGGGCTCGGAAGCGTCTCCGAGCGATTCCGTCGCTGGTTCGCCGGCAACCGCACCCTGGTCCCGACCCTGGCCGGTGCGGTCGGCGTGCTGTTCGTGATCGCGGTCGTCGCGACCAACGTCAGCACCAATCAGTCGGGCGACAGCAGCGGCGACGACAGCAGCAGCCAGCAGGTCACGATGACCGAATCCGGCTCTGCCGGAGACGATGCCGGAGCCACCGCCGGCGGATCATCCGCCGCCGATTCCACGGTTTACGGTCGGTTGAACTCGGCCATGGCTCCGACCGAGGACTCGCTCGGCGACGCACTTCGCAGCATGAAGCCGAGTTCCACATCGTTTCGGGATCTGAGCGCCGATAGCGGCTTCGCCCGGATGCAGGGCAACCGCGACGTGGCCCGGGAGGCCGAGATTACCCTCGGGACCGATCCGGACGGGGTTCAGGATGTTGCCAACGAGATCGTTTCGGTGACCGACGAGCACAACGGGATCGTCATGGATTCGAAGGTGATCGACGGCAGGGAAGGCACTGCGGGTGCCACCTTCAGCCTGATGATTCCGTCTGGCCAGATCGAGTCGGCCGTGGCCGACCTCTCCGGGATCGCCGACCTCAGGTCCCGCAGCCAGGAACTGACGGACATCACGGCCCCGACCAACCGGGCCGAGGATGCGATCGCCGATGCGGACGCGAAGATCAAGAGCCTGCTCGGCCAGCTCGAAGAAACCTACGACGATGATGAGCGAGGCTGGATCGAGGAGCGGATCCGCTGGGCAAGAGCCGACAAGCAGGCGGCTGAAACAAGTCTCAACCGGCTGGAGCGCCGGGCCGACTACACCCCGGTGGACCTGCGGGTCGAGACCGGGGGAGACACCTCGCCCGACGACGAGTCATCGGGCTGGGGCCTTGGCGACGCGATCGATGACGCCGGCAAGCTGCTCGGCGTTGCGGCCGGGGTCACCGTGCTGGCGCTGGCGGTGGCGATCCCGATCGGCATCGTGGTCCTGATCGCCCTGGCACTCAACCGGGCCTGGGTCCGCCGCTCCCGCCGCCGCGTCCTTGAAGACTCCTGACCGGCGCACCGGGCTTGAACTACTCGCCGATCGCCTTGACGTAGGTGAGGACCGCCAGCACCCGCCGGTGGTCCTCGGCGGTCGGGGCGAGGTCGAGCTTGCTGAAGATGCTGGTCACGTGCTTCTCGACCGCCCGCTCGGTCACCACCAGGTTCTCGGCGATCGCGATGTTCGACCTTCCTTCCGCCATCAGGCCGAGGACCTCGCGCTCTCGCGGGGTCAGGACCTCGAGCGGGTCCTCGCGCCGGCGCCGTCCGAGCAGATGGGACACCACCTCGGGGTCGAGAGCCGAACCGCCGCTGCCGACCCGGCGGACCGACTCGATGAAACGGTCGATCTCCGCCACCCGGTCCTTCAGCAGGTAACCGACCCCCTCGGCCGAATCAGCGACCAGATCAAGGGCGTAGCTCTCTTCCAGGTACTGCGAAAGCACCAATACCCCGGTGCCCGGGTAATCGGCCCGGATTCGCTTCGCGGCCTGCAGGCCGTCATCGGTCAGGTTCGGCGGCATGCGGATGTCAACCACCGCCACATCGGGCTTGTGGGCACCGACCTTGCGCAACAGGTCTTCGGCATCACCGGCCTGCCCGACCACTTCGAAACCGTCGTCCTCGAGCACCCGGACCACGCCCTCGCGGAGCAGGACCGAATCGTCGGCAACCACTACCCGCATGGGATCTCCGCTTCGACGATGGTGCCGACCCCGTCCGGGCTGGCCAGCATGAAGTGGCCGTCGAGGGCGGCGATCCGGTCGGCCAGACCTTTCAGGCCCGAACCCCGGGCCGGGTCGGCGCCACCGACTCCGTCGTCGGCGATCCGGATCCGGACCGTTCCGTTCTCGCGCGAAATATCGACCTTGGCCCGGCTCGCCTCTGCGTAACGCACCACATTGGTCAGCGACTCGGCGACCACGTAGTAGGCGGCGGCCTCGACCGGTTCCGGCAGGCGGTCCTCGGGCATGGCTCCGACTTCGACCGGCAGCGGAGCCCGGTGGGCGAGCGCAAGCAGGGCGGCGTCGAGACCACGGTCGGAAAGGACGGCGGGATGGATGCCCCGGGCCAGCTCACGCAGCTCGGCCAGGGTCTGTTCGAGCTCGGCGCTGGCCCCGTCAAGAATCTCGATCGCTCCGCGCGGATCCGATTCGGCCCGGGTGCGGGCCATCTGCAGCTTCAGCGCGAGCGAGACCAGGTTCTGCTGGGCGCCGTCGTGGAGATTTCGTTCGATAGCGCGGCGGGCCGCGTCTCCGGCCTCGACGATCCGGGCCCGGGAGGCGCGGAGTTCGGCCACATTCGCCCTTACCTCGGCTTCGAGCCGCGCGTTTTCGAAGGCAAGCGCCGCTCCCCGGCTGACCGCCTCGATCTTCTCGGGTTCCTCGAGGAGGGCGCCATCGTGAATGATAAGCGCCACCTTGCGGCCATCGGTCTCGACCGGACTGGCCGCCCGATCGGATTCGGGTTCGGGTTCCGAAGTCGGAAGGCCCCGGGCGTCCACGTACTGACTGGTCTCCGGCAGCCAGAAGGCAAGCTCGACCGATGGGTCACCGAGCGCCTCGGCCACTGCCTCCTGCATCTTCACCGGGTCGCTTTCGTGGGCGACCCGTTCGAGCATCCGGCCCAGCGCCTGCCCTCGAACCAGTCGGCTGCGAGCCAGACCGACCAGGAAGGCGAGCGGGAGGAGCATCGCGTTCAAGGCACCCAGCAGCCCCGCGATCTCCTCCGGTCCGTCGAGGTCGGCGATCGAGAAGACCGAGGCGATGCCAAGCAGGGCAAGGAGGGTGGTCGAGGTCCAGAGAACCGGCCCGATCAGGCGGCGCATCGGCGGTGACGCGGCTGAGTACTTGGTCGTGAAGCTGTGAATCAGGGCCAGGACCAGGACGATCGCGATCGCGTTGGTGATGATGAAGAGGACCGTCACCGTGGTCGGTGAATCGACCAGCATCAGGAGGTTATTCGGAGCGTTGTCGTAACCGAACTGGTCCGGGGTGCTGAAGAGAATCGCCAGCATCACCAGCGAAAGGGCACCGACCACGAGCCGGAGTACCCAGCGGTCACCCCGCGATTCGATTCGGCCGGTAGGGAAGCGAACCAGGGTTTGAACAAGGGCGAAGGGGAAGACGTTGGCGATCACCAGCCCGAAGGTGAAGACGAGCGAGGAGTTGGCGTAGGTGAGGAACTGGGCCATCCAGGCGAAGCTGGTGAAGACCATCCACTTGCCGAAGGGGTTGTCGGGCCGGCGCCAGCAGGCGAAGATTCCCACCCCGAGCCAGGTCCACCCGGTCAGGACCCGCAGGGTGATGTCGATGGCCGGCCGATCGAGCTGCTGGTTGGTGAGCGCGGCCATGACCGCCCCTCCGGCCCCGGCGAAGAAGCCAGCGATTGCCAGCCAGGCAAGGCGCGAGCGCAGGTTGGAGGCGCTTCCCATGCGGCAATTCTGACCGATCCGGGGTCCCGTGTTGGTGCGGTCAGCACCCGTACAGACACTTTCACGGTGCGGTTTACCGCACCCCTAAGGGGCAGTCAGCACATCGGCAAGACACTGGCCAACACCATTTCGGCGCGGCCACCTGGAAGGCAGGCTGCTGGCATGGATACCAGTCGAAACATTGCTGCCCGTGCCGGAAGGTGGAGCGCAACCCATCGCAAGACCGCGATCTGGGGTTGGTTCGCCTTTGTGATCCTCGCCGTCTTCATCGGAAGTTCGGTCGGGACCAGAACCCTGACTGACGCCGAAGATGGAGTCGGTGAGTCAGGGCGGGCCGAGGTGGCAACATCCGAGAACTTTCCCGAAAACTCAGCCGAACAGGTGCTGATCAAGGCACCCGAGGGTGGCTCGAACGAAAGCGCGGAATTTCGTGCTGTCGCGGCCGACCTGACCCGTGAACTGCGCGCTGCGCCGCATGTCACGCAGGTCGAGAGCCCGTTCGCTGCGGGCAACGAAGCCCAGCTTTCGACCGATGGTCGCTCCGGCCTGGTCACCTTCAAGCTGAACGGCAACGAGGACGAGTTGACCGAACGCCTGGGAGCTACCCAGGACGCGGTAAACGAAGCAGAGGCCCGGGCTCCGGGTTTCAGCTTCGCCCAGTTCGGTGATGCATCAGCCGAAGAACAGATCGATCAGGCCTTCACGGACGACTTCAAGAAGGCCGAGATCACCTCGCTGCCGGTCACTCTGCTGATCCTGCTGCTCGCCTTCGGCGCGTTCGTCGCCGCGGGGATTCCCCTCATGCTGGGACTGACGGCGGTGGCCGCTGCGATTGGCCTGACCGGACTGGTCAGCCACATCACTCCGATGTCGGACGGGGCCAGTTCGGTGATCCTGCTGATCGGACTCGCGGTCGGGGTGGATTACTCGCTCTTCTACCTGCGAAGGGAACGCGAAGAGCGTGCGGCCGGGCGATCCGAGTCGGCGGCCCTGGAAGCGGCGGCGGCCACTTCCGGCCGGGCGGTGATCGTCTCCGGGATCACGGTGATGATCGCGATGGCCGGCATGTACATGACCGGGGACGCAACCTTCGCGTCCTTCGCGACCGGCACGATCATCGTGGTCGCGGTCGCGGTGCTTGGCTCGCTGACCGTGCTGCCGGCGATGCTGGCCTGGCTCGGCGACCGGGTCGACCGGGGGCGGATCCCCTTCCTCGCCCGGCTCCGCAGCCGGCGGGCCGTGAACCGCGAAGGCTTCGGGGCCCGCTTTATCCGAAGCGTCCTGAAACGACCGGGACTCTCGGCTGGTCTGGCCGGCGGGCTTCTCTTCCTGATGGCGATCCCGGCCTTCCAGCTCCACACGGTGGTGCCCGGGGCGGAGTCGCTGCCGCAGGACCTGCCCGTGGTCCAGGCCTACAACGAAGTGGATGAGGCCTTCCCCGGCGGCCCGGAGCCGGCCAATGTGGTGATCGAAGCCGCCGACGTGCGCTCGCCTGAGGTCCAGCAGGGCATCGCTGCACTGAAATCGGCGGTCGAGGGGCCCGAAGAGTTCGGATCGCCGGTCACTTCGACTGTCAGTCCGAACGGCAAGGTCGAAGTGGTCAGCGTGCCGCTGGCCGGCAACGGCACCGATGATGTGTCGAACGCGGCGCTCGAAAAGCTGCGGGAAGACGTGATTCCGTCGACGATCGGCCAGGTGGCGGGTACCGAGACCAACGTCAACGGCATGACGGCCGGGTCGAAGGATTTCAACGACCTGATGAAAAGCCGGGCGCCGCTGGTCTTCGCCTTCGTGCTGATGACCGCGTTCATCCTGCTGCTGGTCGCTTTCCGCTCGGTGGTGATCCCGCTGACCTCGATCCTGCTGAACCTGCTCTCGGTCGGCGCCGCCTACGGGCTGCTCGTCTGGATCTTCCAGGAGGGCAACCTCGAGGGCCTGCTCGGGTTCGAGTCGATGGGCGGCATCACCGCCTGGCTGCCGATGTTCCTCTTCGTGATCCTGTTCGGCCTCTCGATGGATTACCACGTATTCATCCTGAGCCGGATCCGCGAGGCCCACGATCAGGGCAAGAGCACCTCGGAGGCGATCGAGTACGGACTCCTGCGCACCGCCGGGCCGGTCACTTCGGCCGCGATCGTGATGGTCGCCGTGTTCTCGATCTTCGCCACCCTCTCGATGCTCGAGTTCAAGCAGATGGGTGTCGGGCTGGCCGCTGCGATCCTGATCGACGCGACGATTGTCCGCGGGGTCCTGGTCCCGGCGACGATGAAGCTGCTTGGCGGGTGGAACTGGTACCTCCCGACCTGGCTCGAGTGGCTGCCGAAGTTGAACATCGAAGGCGCCCCTGGGCCAATCGAGGCGACACCGCGACCCGACGGCGGAGCGACCCCCGAACCCGGTGGGTCGGATAATCGGCAGTCGGGCCGGAAATCCGACCCACTGCCTGCCGGCAATCAGGCCTGACGGGATTCTGGGTGACGTTTGTAGTCGTATGGACTTCAAACGTCACCCAGAACACGCCATTCGGCTCGGAGGCGAGCGGCCTCCTGTGATGTGCCTCACATAGGCAACATTTGCGGTTGACAAATAGTTGCGAAAGCGCAAGTATCTTCTCCATGAGCGACACGGAGGCCATCGAGACCGGAGTCCGGACCGGCGCCGGAGGTACAGGAACCGCCGATGGTGCCGGAGGTACCGGAGCTGCCGGGCAGGAAGTGATCGAGAACGCCTCGCCCGAGGCGGTCCGGGTCGCGCTTCAGCTCGGCACCCTGTTCCGGCGGATGCTCTCCTTCGGCGCGGCCTCGACCTCGCTGCTTGACTCGGGGGCCTACAACCTCTCGTTCCTCGAGTTCAAGGCGATGATGAACCTCGGCGTGTTCGGCGAGGGAGACAGCTTCTGCGTCGCCGACATCTCCGACTCGACCGGCGCCTCGATGCCAGCCGTCAGCCGGGCGATCGACAGCCTGGTTCGCAAGGGGCTCGTCACCCGCGTCGAAGACCCGGAGGATCGCCGCCGCCGGCTGCTCAGCCTCACCGATCAAGGACACGAAGTCACCAATGCTGCCCTGATGGGCCGGGCGATCGGTGCCGTGAAGCTCGCCGACAGCTTCACCGATGAAGAAATCAGGCAACTGGACTCGCTGCTCTCTCGCCTGATCGAGCGGGAGGACCTCGCAGCAATTCACCAGCAGTTGGAAGGAGCAGTACACCAGTGAGCCGCTACCAGCCCCTGATCACCGACGAGAACCGCAAGTGGTGGACGCTGGGCGCGATGTGCCTGGCGCTGTTCATGGTGATGCTCGACAACACCGTCGTCAACGTCGCCCTGCCTTCGATCCAGCGCGACCTCGACACCTCCATCTCCGGCCTCGAATGGATCGTCAACGGCTACACGCTTTCCTTCGCGGTGCTGCTCGCGGTCGGCGGCCGGATCGGCGACATCTTCGGCCGGCGCAAGGCCTTCATCTTCGGCGTGATCATCTTCACCGTCGCCTCGACCACCGCCGGCTTCGCCCCGAGCAACTTCGCCCTGGTCGCCAGCCGCGTGCTCCAGGGCATCGGGGCGGCGTTCATGATGCCCGGCACGCTTTCGATCATCACCGACGCCTTTCCGGCCCACGAGCGCGGCAAGGCGATCGGCACCTGGGCCGGCGTCTCGGCTCTGGCGCTGGCCATCGGCCCCGTTCTCGGCGGCTTCCTGACCGAGCAGGTCTCCTGGCGGGCGATCTTCTACATCAACCTGCCGGTTGGCGTCCTGGCTGTGCTGGCCGCCCTCTTCGTGGTCAGGGAGTCTCGGGACACAACGGTCGGTCGCAAGGTCGACTACCTCGGAGTCGGCATCCTCACGGTCAGCCTGACCGCCCTGGTACTGGCCCTGATCGAAGGAAACAGCTGGGGTTGGGACTCGACCGCGGTGCTTGCCCTGATTGCGGTTTCGATCATTTCCCTGGTCACCTTCGTCTTCACCGAGAACCGGGTCACCGCGCCGATCATCGAGTTCGGCCTCTTCAAGAGCCGCAACTTCATCGGTTCGGTGATCACCGCATTCATCATCTCCTTCGCGATGATGGGGGTTTTCTTCTTCCTCGCTCTCTACATGCAGAACATCCTCGGCTACACCGCGCTCGAAGCCGGGGTCAGGTTCCTGCCGACCACCCTGGTGATCATGGTCTTCTCGCCGATCTCGGGTCGTCTTGCCGACCGGATCGGACCCAGGTGGCTGATCGTCACCGGGATGACCCTGATCGCGCTCTCGCTCTACCTCTTTTCGACCATCGACAACGGCTCGACCTTCACCGACATCCTGCCCAGCTTCATCATCCTCGGAGCCGGAATCGGGCTGACCATGTCACCGATGTCGACCGCTGCGATGAATGCCGTCCCGAAGACCAAGGCGGGGGTGGCATCCGGGGTGCTCTCGATGTTCCGGATGGTCGGCGGAACCTTTGGCGTTGCGGCCCTCGGGGCGCTCTTCCAGAGCGAGGCCAAGAGCCGCCTGGCCACCACCCTGGGAGGCGAAAACGGCTTGAACGCGACCCAGCGCACCGACTTCGCCCATCAACTGACCGGCGGGGTGCCCCACCTCGAGGGTGTTCCCGCCGCCAAAGCCGACCAGCTGGTCGCGGCCGGCCACGACGCCTTCATCTACGGGTTGAGTCACGCAATGACCCTCTCGGTCGGGGTGGCGGTGGTAGGTGTTCTCGTCGCCTTCTTCCTGATCGGCGGCAAGGCCGAATCGCTGGACGGCGAAACGCAGGAAGCAGCCGAGATTGCCGAAGCTGCCGCGCCAGTGGCCTGATCCGGCTTCTTCCCTACAATTTGCGGACTTGACGCCGAACCGCAGGAGCTTCACTTGAACGTCCGATCGCTTACCCATGTCTCTTTCCGCCGGAGCCTCGTCGCCGCAGCCGCGATGATCTGCTCGATCGCCCTCCTGGTGGCATTCGGCGACAACGCCCGGGCCGCCAACGGCGGAGCCTCGGCCGACGGGCCGGCCAAGGCCACCGTGAAGATCAAGGTGAAGGGTCTCGATGGCAAGCGGGCGACGATCATGAGCCGCGTCGTGATCAAGGGCTCGCTCAAGCCGTTCCGCAACCTGCAGAAGGTCAGGGTCTACCTGTACCGCGACGGCAAGCGCTTCTCGACCCGCAGGGTCAAGGTCCACAAGGCCGGCAACAACTACGGCAGCTTCCGCACCGCCTTCTATGTTCGCGAGGGCAACCGCTACGGGGTCCGGGCCAAGTACTGGGGCAAGGCCGGCAGCCGGCCGGTTGGCAAGGACTCAACCGAACACAAGGTCTTCCGGGTCCGATACGTCGGGCTCGCCCACGATCAATGCGGCCGGGTCGTCGCCGGTTTCCGCAAGGCGCTGAACCGGCTGGCGCTGGTACCCGACAATGGCCGCTGCTTCAACGGCAAGATGGAACGGGCAGTGCTCGCCTACCGCAAGCTGAATGACATGAGTCGCAACGCGCGGGCTTCGAAGACGATCGTCAAGCGCGTCTTCAACGGCAAGGGCGGCTACCACGTCCGCCGGCCCGGTCTCGGCGACCACATGGAAGCGCCGCTCTCCAAGCAGGTGATCGTCTTCTCCAGGGGCAAGAAGCCGTACGCGATTTTCCCGATCGCCTCGGGCGCGCCGGCTACGCCGACCATTCTCGGCACCTACAGCTTCTACTGGAAGGACCCGGGCTACAACGAGAAGGGGATGTACTACTCGTCCTACTTCATTCGCGGATACGCCACCCACGGCTACCAGTCGGTACCGAACTACCCGGCCAGCCATGGCTGCCTCAGAACCTTCATCTCCGACCAGCCGCGGATCTACAACATCACCGAGATCGGCATGCCCGTCTACACCTTCGGCAACGCCTTCCGAGGGAAGGTCGAGCCGTACAAGGTGAAGGACTCGGGCGGCGACCTCGGTCCGGACCTCGGCGCGACCGGTGGTCTGGACCCGACCAGCCTCGACTGATCCGGGCTCCGGTCAGGCAATGAAGCGCCGGGCCGCGGTTGTCCTGTCGGTCCTGGTGGCCGGCGCGATGCTGGCCGGGTTTGGCGGAGCCGATTCGCCAGGCCAGGTCAATCGCGGTTCCACGGCCACCGTCGCAAAGGCGAAGGTGCGCCCGGTTCCTGCCTGGATCGACCAGCGCTTCATTCCGTTCAGCGACCGGCGCAAGCGTCAGATGGCGCGCTACTCGCTCCGTCACTACGGGGTCAGATCCTGGCGCCTGAAGAATCCCCGCCAGATCGTGGAGCACGTGGCGGTGGCCTCTTCGGCCGCGGCGGTGCGACGGGTTTTCGCCCGGAACCGCCCCGACCCGGAGTTCGGCGAGCTGCCCAACGTCTGCGCCCACTTCGTGGTTTCCGGTAGCGGCCGGGTGATCCAGCTGGTTCCGCTCGGGATCCGCTGCCGTCACGTGGTCGGGCTGAACCATGTCGCGATCGGGATCGAGCACACCGGATTCCGGGACGGCGACGTGCTCGGCAACCGGCGCCAGATGCGGGCCTCGATCCGGCTGACCAGATGGCTCCGTTGTCGGTACGACATCGGCATCCGTGACGTGATCGGCCACGCCGAGAGCCTCGGCTCGCGCTTTCACCGGGAACTCGTGCCTTCGATGAAGAACCAGACCCACGGTGACTTCAGACATTCCTCGATGAAGCGGTACCGACAGGCGCTGCACGGCGCCGGTCGCTGCCCTCGCTGATCCTTCGGTAGAAAGCCGCAGGGACTGGAGGGGTTTTCCGCAGAATTGTGGTCCACTCCCGGGGCTAATCTCTCTCGCATGAGAAAGGTGGACAAGTGAACAGCATCGCCATGACCAGTCTCGAGTTGGCCCGTTGGCAGTTCGGGATCACGACGCTCTACCACTTCATCTTTGTGCCGCTCACGATCGGGCTTGCTTTCTTCACCGCCTGGTATCAGACCCGCTGGTACCGCACGAAGGAAGAGAAGTGGCTGAGGGCCACCCGGTTCTGGGGCAAGCTCATGCTGATCTCCTTCGCGCTTGGTGTCGCGACCGGCATCGTGCAGGAGTTCCAGTTCGGGATGAACTGGTCGCAGTACTCACGCTTCGTCGGCGACATCTTCGGGGCGCCTCTGGCGATGGAGGGTCTGGCCGCTTTCTTCGTCGAGTCGACTTTCCTCGGTCTCTGGATCTTCGGCTGGGGTCGCCTCTCGGACAAGGTCCACCTGATCTGCATCTGGCTGGTCTCGCTCTCGACCATGCTCTCGGCCTTCTTCATCCTCGCCGCCAACTCCTGGATGCAGCATCCGGTCGGCTACGAACTGAACGAAGCCACCGGCAAGGTCGAGCTGACCTCGATCTGGGCCGTGCTGACCAACAACACCGCGCTCTACGCGATGGCCCACACGATCCTCGCCGCCCTGCTGACCGGCGGCATGGTGATCGCCGGCATCTCGGCCTGGCACCTGCTGCGCAAGAACGAGATCGGGGTCTTCAAATCGTCGATGAACGTGGCGCTCCCGGTGCTTGTCGTGGCCGGGCTGGCCACTCTGGTGGTCGGTCACTTCAACGGTGTGCTGATGTCCGAGCAGCAGCCGATGAAGATGGCGGCCGCCGACGCGGTCTTCGAAACCGAGAGCGGGGTCGGCCTCTCGCTCTTCGCGACCGGGGACTTCGAAGGCAACCCGGGAGGGACCAACCGAAACGTCCAGTTGCCGAACGCGCTCTCTTTCATCATGACCGGCAAGCCTGAATCCGAAGTCAAGGGCGTCAACAACCTGAACGCCGAGTACCAGGAGAGGTTCGGACCCGGCGAGTACGCACCCGTCGTCTGGGTCGCGTACTGGTCCTGGCGCGTGATGCTGGGCTGTGGCTTCCTGCTCGCGCTCTTCGGGCTGGTCGGCTGGTTCCTCAACCGCAGGGACAAGCTGGAGGTTTCGCGCGGCTTCCTCAAGTTCGCGATTCCCGCCGCGACACTGCCCTTCATCGCCTGTTTCGCCGGCTGGATCTTCACCGAGATGGGCCGTCAGCCTTGGGTCGTGTTCGGCCTCCTGAAGACCGCTGACGCGAACTCACCGACCGTAAGCGCAACCGAAGTCTGGATAACCCTGGTCGGCTTCACCTTGCTCTACGGGGTGCTGGCGGTATTCGCTGGAAAACTCTTCTTCAGGACGGCGGGCAAGGGCCCGGCCGAGATCGAGGAAGGCGACGAAGACAAGCCCTACATGGGAATGGCCTACTAGGGGACCGGGAGAAATCTGATGGAAGACACAACAACACTTCAGTTCGTCTGGTTCCTGCTGATCTCGATCCTCTGGATCGGGTATCTGATCCTCGAAGGTTTCGATTTCGGGGTCGGGATCCTGTTCAAACTGATCGGCTCGAACAAGGAAGAGAAGCGGGCGATTCTGCACACGATCGGTCCGGTCTGGGATGGCAACGAAGTCTGGCTGCTGGTCGCCGGCGGAGCCACCTTCGCCGCTTTCCCGGAGTGGTACGCGACACTCTTCTCCGGCTTCTACGTGGCCCTCTTCGTGATCCTGGTCGCCCTGATCGTCCGCAACGTCGGTTTCGAGATGTGGGGCAAACGGGATTCGGATGCCTGGCGAACCGGCTGGGAGTGGTGCATCGGGCTTGGCAGCCTGGTTCCCGCCCTGCTCTGGGGTGTCGCCTGGGCCAACATCATCGGCGGGGTGCCGATCGAGCCGGTCACGACCAACGGGGTCGAATCGCTTGAGTACGTCGGCAACTTCTTCGACCTGCTCTCGGTCTACACCCTGCTCGGAGGGGTTGCGTCGCTGGCGATCTTCTTTGCGCACGGTGCCCTCTTCCTCGAACTCAGGAGCGAAGGATCGATCCGGGAAACGGCGCGGAACATAGCTGTGAAGGCGACCCCCGTCGCGGCCTTGCTGGGCGCGGTCTTCATGGCCTGGACCCTGATCCGCCAGGACTCGCTCGAAATCCTGTCGCTGATCTGCGCGGTCATCGCGGTCGGAGGCTTCGTTTATGCGGCACTCAACGCGAAGGAGAAGCCACTCAACGGTTTCATCGGAACCGCAGCCGGTATCGCCTTCTACTTCATCGCCCAGTTCATCGACCTGTTCCCCAACGCGATGGTCTCGAGCATCAGCTCCGACTTCAACATGAGCCTCAACCTGGCCAGCTCGACCGACTACACGCTGACCGTGATGACGGTCGTGGCAGTCCTGCTGGTGCCGGTGGTCCTGCTCTACCAGGGCTGGACCTACTGGGTGTTCCGCCACCGGGTATCGGCCGAAGGCTTTGGCGACGTCAAGTCCCCCCTCGACCTGATCGACCAGAAGAAGAAGGAGGCTGCCGGTGGCTCGGGATCGGACCAGGGCACCGGGGGCGAGCCGGCAGGCTCGTGAGACCCAGCGGCGCCTCGCCAAGTCGAGCCAGGTCGCCCGCAACCACCTGATCGTCACGGTCGGCCTGGGAGTTGTCCAGGCCGTCCTGATTATCGGCCAGGCGACCCTGCTGGCGAAGGTGATCGCCGGTGTCTTCATGGACGGCGATTCCTTCGCCGAGGTCGCGCCGCTTCTGGCCTGGCTCGCCGTGATCTCGGTCGCCCGGGGCCTGGCCGCCGCCGGCTTCGAGAGCACCGGGCGTTTCGGTGCCGCCCGGGTGATGTCGGAACTGAGGGAGAAGCTCTCCCGGCACCTGCTGCTGAAGCGGCCCGGAGCCCTTCAGGACGAACAGTCAGGCGAGCTGGTCAGCTCGGCGATCGAAGGGGTCGCCGCCCTCGAGAACTACTTCGCGCGGTACCTGCCCCAGATGGTGCTGGCCGCGATCGTCCCGCTTGCGGTGCTGGTCTGGGTGGTCCAGTTCAACTGGATTTCGGCCGCGATCCTCGCCGTGACCGCTCCGCTGATCATTCTCTTCATGATCCTGATCGGCCTCCTGACCGAACAGCGCACCCGCAAACGCTGGGAGCGGATGTCGCGACTTTCGTCCCACTTCCTCGACCTTGTCGGCGGGCTGGCGACCCTGCGGGCAAACAGCCAGGCCTTCTCTCAGGCCGGATCGATCGAGACGGTTGGGGAGGAGTACCGGCGCGAGACGATGGGCGCCCTCAGGATCGGGTTTCTCTCATCACTGGTTCTCGAGCTGCTGGCGATGCTCGGGGTGGCGATGGTTGCCACCGCGATCGGGATCCAGCTCGCCGACGGCCACCTGGAACTGGTCGCCGGCCTGACCGTGCTGCTGCTTGCCCCCGAGCTGTACATGCCGCTGCGCCAGCTCGGAGCCCAGTTCCACGCCAGCGCCGACGGGATGGCCGCGGCCGAACGAATCTTCGAGGTGATCGACCAGCCGGCTGCGGTGACTGAACCGGCTGAACCGGTACCCGTTCCCGACCCGGCCCGCTGGTCGGTTGCCATGGATGGCATTTCATATGCGTGGCCGGGTCGGGAACGGGTGCTGGAGTCGATCGACCTCGAGCTTCGGCCTGGGGAAACGGTGGCCCTGGTCGGCCCGAGCGGCGGCGGCAAGAGCACCCTGGCCAACCTGCTGCTCCGCCTGCTCGACCCGGATGAAGGGACGATCAGCTGCGGCGGAGTCGATCTCTCCGGGGTCGACATCCGGGAATGGCGGCGCCAGATTGCCTGGGTTCCCCAGCGCCCGACCATCTTCAGCGCCACCCTTGCCGACAATCTTCGCCTGTTCAACCCGGGCGCCACCGATGAAGAGGTGACCGTCGCCGTGGGCACGGCTGCTCTGGGCGAACTCGTCGCCGGGCTGCCCGCGGGTCTCCAGACCCAGGTCGGGGAGGGTGGCCGCCGCCTTTCCGCCGGTCAGACCCAGCGCATTGCGCTGGCCAGAGCGATGCTTTCCGATGCTCACCTGCTGATCCTCGACGAGCCGACCGCCCACCTTGACCACGAGACCGAGATCGAGCTGGCGGCCACGATTAGCGACGCTGCAGAAGGGCGTACCGCCCTGATCATCTCCCATCGCGAAGAGCCGATCGCCACTGCGGACCGAACCCTCGTGCTGGAGCGCGGCGGACTGACCGAAAGGGTAACCGCGTGATTGGAGCGCGCCTGGAGAGAACCCCGCTTGGCCGTGCGGCCCTGGCGACGCGCAACCGCTGGAGATTGTTTGCTCTCTCGGTCTTGCTCGGGGCTGCCACCGTTCTAGCCGCTGTCGGTCTGCTCACAGCTTCCGGGTACCTGATAAGCCGGGCCGCCCAGCGGCCGGAGATCCTCTCCCTGACGGTCGCGATCGTCGGGGTCCGATTCTTTGGGATCTCCCGTGCGCTGCTTCGGTACGGCGAACGGCTGAGCTCTCACGATCTTGCCTTCCGGACCCTGACCGATCTGCGTGGCCGTTTCTTCCAGAGGCTGATTCCGCTGGTCCCGGCCGGAGTCGACGGTTCCCGGCGCGCCGACCTCATGAGCCGGTTCGTCGGTGATGTCGACCGTCTCCAGGATCTCTACCTGCGGGCTCTCTCGCCGCCGCTGGTGGCGATGTTCTGCTCGGCTATCTGTGTTGCCCTCGCCTCGATCATCCTGCCGGTGGCGGGTCTGGTTCTCGCTCTCATGCTGCTCCTGGGCGGGGTTGTGGCTCCGGCCCTGACCCGCTGGTCCGCACGCACCGCTGGGCGTCGCCAGGCGAAGGCCCGCGGACAACTGGCCGGCGACCTTCATGAGATTGCTGTTGGTGGCGCCGAGATCGCGGTTGCCGGCCGCGAAGAGGACTGGCTCGACCGGACCCGGACCGATGACCGGCAACTGGTGGCTCTCCAGCGGCGCGACGCGATGAGCGGCGGGCTGGCCGAGGGTCTCGGCACCATGCTGGCGGTAGGGGCGGCGGTCGCGGTTACGGCCGCTTCGATCCCGGCGGTTTCCTCGGGCGAACTGAACGGAGTGATGCTCGCCGCGCTGGCCCTGCTGGCGATGGGTTCATTCGAAGCAATCACTCCCCTCAGCCAGGCGGCCGCGGTGATCGACGCCACCGACGAGGCAGCGGAGCGGATCGAGGAAGTGACCGAACGGCCGGTGCCTGTGGCGGACGCAGGAAAGGTTCGGCCGATTCCGGCCGGGGGGCCGATCCGGCTGGAAGGCGTCGACTTCTCCTACCCCGGGGGTGACGGCAAGGTGCTGGATCGCGCCAACCTCGAGATTCGCCCGGGCGAGGCCGTTGCCCTGATGGGCCCGAGCGGAATCGGCAAGAGCACGCTGGCCGAACTCCTGGTCCGCTTTCGCGATGTCGACGAAGGCCGGATCACCCTCGGTGGCACCGACATCCGCGAGCTCGATCAGGACCAGCTTCGGGAGGCGGTCAGACTGGCCCCGCAGGACGCCTACCTGTTCAACACCACGATCGCCGAGAACGTGAAGCTCGGCCGCCCGGAAGCTGACCGCGAGCGACTGGTCGAAGCGCTGGCCGAGGCCGGTCTCGAGGACTGGATCAACTCTCTCCCCGACGGGATCGACTCACTGGTCGGCGAAGACGGATCCAGGGTCTCCGGCGGCCAGCGCCAGCGAATCGCCGCCGCCCGGGTCTTTCTCTCCCGGGCCCGCTTCCTGATCTTCGACGAACCGACCGCGCATCTGGACCCCGAAAGCGCCGCTTCGCTCGAGCGCTGTCTGACCGGACGGCGCGACCAGGGCTGCGGCATTCTGGTGATCACCCACACGATTTCCGACCCGGAAGCCTTCGACCGCATCCTCGAGCTCCGCGACGGAACCTTCCGCGAAGCCCACTAACCGGCAGAGCCGGCCCATCCGAAGCTCGCCGGCCTGAACCTGGTTTTCAGGGTCTCCGGGCCGGCAGTGTGGCAGTGATCGTGGTGCCTTCATCGCCCGAGCGAACGTCGAAGCGTCCCCTGCTCAGGCTGACCCTTTCCCTCATTCCGACCAGGCCGAAACCGCCCCCGGACCGGTTCGGGTCAAAGCCCGAGCCGTCGTCGGTGACCCGGATCCGGATCTCGCTTTCTTCCTCGATTACTTCGACGATCGCCCGCACCGCATGGCCGTGTCGGATCGCGTTGTTGAGCGACTCCTGGACCAGCCGGTAGATCGTGTCTTCAAGCTGCGGCTCGTACCGAGATCCGGCTTCATCTTCCGGCAACAGTTCGACGTAAAGGTCGATGTCGATTCCGTTGGCGGAAAGCCTCTCGACCAGCGAGGCCAGGGCCGCTTCGACCCCCAGTTCGTCCAGCGCGGCGGGCCGGAGGTCGGAGATCAGTCGCCGCAGTTCGACGATCGTCTCGTCGATCCGCTCGATCGCCTGATCGAGGATCGGAGAAACCGGGCTCATGGCGGTCCGTCGCCGCGTACCCGAGAGCAGCACCCGGAGTCCGGCCAGGTTCTGCAGAGTTTCGTCGTGCAGTTCCCGGGCCCACCGGCCCCGCTCCTGCTCGGCGGCCTCGATGGTCAGCCGGACCCGTTCGGCCGCGGCCAACCTTGCGTTGTCGATCGCGATTGCGATCCACTCGGCGAGGATCACGACCGACCTGATGTCCGTTTCGTCGAAGGGTCCGGACTCCTTCTCGGTCAGGTACAGGTTTCCCCAGACCTCGCCCCGGATCTTGACTGGCACTCCGAGAAATGACTTCATCGGCGGGTGCCCGGGCGGGAAGCCCTGTGAGCGGGGGTGGAGGCTTACGTCGTCGAGGATCAGGGGCTCCGGCTCCTCGATCAGAAGGCCGAGCACGCCGAGTCCGTGGGGAGGGTGGCCGATCGTTTCTCGCAGGCTCTCGTCGATTCCCCGGGTCAGGAACTGTTCGAGTTCCGACCGGCGGCTGTCGAGCACGCCGAGTGCCGCGTAGCGGGCCCCGGTCAGTTCCCGGGCCGCCTCCAGCGCGTCGGTGATCACCTCTTCGGGATCGGTCTCGGTCACGAGGCCTCGACCCACCTCGATGAGGCGCGCGAGTCTCGATCCGTCGAGGCCGACAGTCCCTTCGTCCATGGGCGGGATTCTATGCCGGGGCGGAAGACCCGTCACAGGCAACTCTGCGGAAAGGTACGGAGTCAGGGAAGCGCCGGAGGGGTAGCCTTTCCTGAAATGGAATCGGGTCCGGACAACACCGCGGAGAAGTTGACCCTTGTTCTGGTCGACGATCACGCCGTAGTCCGTACGGCCCTGAAGGTGCTGCTTGAAGCGGAACCGGACCTGGAAGTAGTTGCCGAAGCCGGCACCGCTGATGACGCGCTCCGCTACGTCGGTGCCCACAAGCCAGATGTACTGGTGCTCGACCTGAACATGCCCGGGCGGCCCACCCTCGAGGCGATTCCCGACATCCAGGCTGCCTCTCCCGAGACCCGGATCGTGATCCTGACGATGCGCAACGAACCGGCCTTCGCCCGACAGGCACTCCGGGCGGGGGTGACCGGCTACGTACTCAAGGAAGCCGCGGACAGCGAACTGGTCCTCGCGGTGCGCCGCGCCGCCGAGGGCGAGACCTACCTGCAGCCTTCGCTCTACCAGCACCTCGCCGACAAGGACCGGGCCGAGGGCCGGCGCGGCCGCACCCTCAGCGACCGCGAGGTCGAGGTTATGCGGCTGATTGCGCTCGGTCACACCAACGCCGAGATCGCCGACCAGCTCTTCCTTAGCGTCCGCACGGTCGAGAGCCACCGGGCCAGCATCCAGAAGAAGCTGGAGATCAGCAGCCGCGCCGAACTGGTCAGGTACGCCCTGGATCAGGGTCTGATCTCCGCTTAACGGCAAGTCGGGCGGGGCCCGACCCGCCCTCCCAGTGAAACCCGCCCCACCCACTCACTGGGCACCTGCAGTCGGTCCGGTCTGCGCCGGACCTCCAATCTCAACCCGCCCCTCCCATTCGAAGTAACGGATGGTTGGGAGGGGCTCTGTCGGTAGGTTGATCGGTGTGCTGATTCTGCTGCCGCCCTCGGAGGGGAAGGCTTCTCCGTCCGGGAAGCGCACCCTCGATCTTGATTCTCTTGCATTTGCCGACCAGCTCGGTCCGAAGCGGGCGGAGCTGATCGCGGCGCTGGAGAAGCTCGCATCCGGCTCGGAAAAGAAGGGCATTGAGGCGCTGGGCATCTCGAAAGGTCAGGCCGGCGAGCTTGCCCGTGACGCGGAGCTTGCCACCTCACCCGTGGCACCGGCGTCGGCGGTTTACACGGGCGTTCTCTATGACCGCCTTGACTTCGATTCCCTGACCGCCACCGGCAGGAAGCGGGCGGCGAAAGTCGTGCTGATCTCCTCCGCCCTCTGGGGGTTTCTCGCGCCGGGCGACCGGATCCCGTACTACCGCTTCTCGATGGGGGCGAAGCTGCCGAAGATTGGCGGGCTGCCGGCCTTCTGGCGCGAGTCGCTCCGAACCGCGATGGAGGAGGCCGGGCATGACGAGGAGGGAGGGCTCGTCCTCGACATGCGATCGGGTTCCTACTCGGCGGCCTGGAAACCGAAGCGGGCGAGGCTGGTCACGGTCCGTGGCTTCACCGAAACAGGCGGCCAGCGCAAGGCGATCTCCCACATGGCCAAGGCAGTCCGGGGTGACGTCGCCCGCATCGCCCTCTCGGCCAGGTCGATGCCGAAAGATCCGGAAACCCTGGCCGGCCTGCTCGAAGCCGAAGGAATGACCGTGGAGCTGACCGGGAAGTCACTCGACATCATCGAAACAGCCTGACAGCAGGCCTGCGGCCCGATTAACCCTGTACTTCGAGGTTAATCGGCCCACAGCCCCGGTTTGCACCCGCGTATCATCGGAGTGTGGCTTCCGTCCTCGCGAGATCCCGCTTCAGCAGGCTTCTGCTCCTGCTGCTTGTCGTCGGCCTGACCGGTCTGCTGCTGTTCTTCTCGCGCGGCGGTGATTCAGGATCGACAAACGGGGATGCGACACAGGCTCCGGCCGGGCCCTTCGTGAAGTCGGAGACCGCCAGCTCGCCCTTCGGAGTGACCGCATCGAACCTCTCGAAGGGGCTGACAGCCACCCAGCTCGCCGGTCAGCGGATCGTCACCGGCTTCAACGGCAGGACCGTTCCGCCGGTGATCCGGCGGCAGATCAGGGCCGGCCTGATCGGCGGGGTGATTCTCTTCTCGGCCAACCTCGGTTCGGACCGGCAGATCGTCAGGTTGACCCGGTCGCTTCAGCGGATCGCCAGGCCGGAGGGTCTTCGCCGCTACCCCCTGATGGTCATGGTCGACCAGGAAGGTGGCCTGGTCAAACGGCTGCCGGGCGCGCCCAACGCTTCGGCCGAACAGATGGGGGCCCGTGGCGCGGCTTACTCCCGCCGCCAGGGCGCCCTGACCGGACTCAACCTGAAGACCTCCGGATTCAACGTCGATCTCGCTCCGGTGCTTGACGTAGCCAGGCCAGGCGGAGTGATTGCCGACACCGGCCGCGGCTTCGGCTCGACCGTCCGCAAGGTCAACGACACCGCCATCCGCTTCGCCAACGCGCTGCAGCGCACCGGTGTCGCGGCAACCGCCAAACATTTCCCGGGCCTGGGAGCCGCCCGGGAAAACACCGATTTCGCGGTCCAGCGGATCCGCCTTTCGAAGGCTGCCCTCCGGAAAGTGGACATGGCTCCTTACGAGATCTTCGCCGCGAATCGCGGCAAGCTGGTCATGGTTGGCTCGGCGATCTATCCGGCGTTCGGCCCGAGGCCGGCGATGTTCGAACCGAAGATCGTCCGTGGCGAGCTCCGGCAGCGTCTCGGCTTCCAGGGCGTGACGATCACCGACGCGATGGGTGCCGCCGCGGTCACCTCGTATGCGGGCATCGCCCGGGCGGCCATTCTCGGCGCCAGGGCCGGCATGGACATCCTGCTCTACGGAGACTGGCAGTCAGCCAGTAAGGGACGGGTCGCGATCGCCTCCCGGCTACGGAGCGGCAAGTTGCCCCGGGGCCAGTTCACCCGGGCGGCCAACCGCACCCTTCAGCTGCGAGCCGGTCTCCCGACCGGCAAGCCCGGTTCCTGAATCAGCGGCCGGTCCAGTTGGGCTTGCGTTTCTCGCCGAAGGCGGTGATGCCTTCGAGGAAGTCTTCGGAGCCGAAGCAGGATTCGCGGAGGGCGACCAGTTCCTTGACCTGTTCATCGGAGAGGACCGGGTTCTCGGTGATCGTTCCGATCGCCTGCTTGTTGCCCTTCATCGAGAGTGGTGCGTTGGCGGCGATGCCGGCGGCGAACCCGACGGATTCCGTTTCGAAGTCGTCCTCGAAGATCCGGTTGACCAGGCCGATTTCGTCGGCCCTGGCCGCGGTCATCATGTCGCCGGTGAAGAACAGATCCCGGGTGCGGGGCAGGCCGATCGTGCGGATGAAGCGGATCAGGCCGGTGTGGCCGTAGATCAGGCCGAGCTTGGCCGGCGGCATGCCCATCTTCGCCTTCGGGGCGGAGATCCTCAGGTCACAGGTCACCGCCATCTCCAGCGCCCCGCCCAGGCAGTGGCCGTTCAGCGCGGCCACGGTCGGCCAGGGAAAAGCCTCGATCGCGTCGAGGGCGGCGGTGAAGGGGTGAGCCACCAGCGCCTCGGCGTCCTGCTCGAAACTCTCGGCCGGGATGCCGCCGATGTCGTAGCCGGCCGAGAAGACCGGGTCCTCGCCGGTGATCAGCAGGCAGCGGACCTCGATGCCCTGGTCCAGCTGTGGGACCGTGGCGGTGATTGCGTCGAGGATCTCGTGATCGAGCGCGTTCCGCTTGGGGGGGTTGGAAATTGTGAGACGGGCTACCGCCTCGGCCGGGAAGTCGAGCCGGACCTTCCCGGTACCGGTTTCGAGTGAAGTCAGGTCGGCCATGGGCCCTGGCGCGGGCGCCGGCTACTCGAGGACGATGAGGACGTCGCCTTCGGTCACGGACTGACCCTCTTCGCAGAGGATTTCCTTGACCACGCCGTCGTCCTCGGACTCGACCGGGATCTCCATCTTCATCGACTCGAGGATGATCACTTCGTCTTCTTCGGAGACTTCGTCCCCGACCTTGACCTGGATCTTCCAGACGTTCCCGGTGATGTGAGCTTCGATGTTCGCCATGGGCCGGAACTTTATCGCCACGGACCGGGTTAGAGTTCGCTCCCGGTGGAGAGTTCCAATGTCAACTCACTCGCTGTCCTGATCGCGGCCCGCAACGAGGCCGACGTGATCGCCGACACGATCGGCTCTCTGCGGGACGCCTTTCCCGGGGCGTCACTCTGGGTGGCTGACGACGCCTCCGAAGACGGCACGGCCGAAGCGGCAATGGCCGCCGGCGCGAAGGTGGTCCGTCGAGGCAGGGCCCACGGCAAGGGCGGCAACATGACCGCCTGCGCCGAGGCGATGCTCAGTGACCCCGAACTGCCCGGGTACGTGCTGCTCTGCGACGGCGACCTCGCCGCCTCGGCCGGCAAACTCGGCCCGCTGGTTGATGCCGTCAAGACCGGCGAGTGCGACCTGGCGGTGGCGATGTTCGCGAAACGGGTCGGAGGCGGCTTCGGTTTCGCCCTCGGTTTCTCGGCCTGGGTGATCCGCAAACGTTGTGGGGCCGATCCCGAGGCCCCGATCTCCGGACAGAGAGCGATGAAACTCGAGGTGCTCCGCGAGGTGCTTCCCTTCGCCCCCGCCTACGGAATGGAGACCGGCATGACCATCGACGCGGTCCGGGCCGGCTACCGGCTCGGCGAGTACGAGATCGACCTCGCCCACAAAGCCACCGGCAAGACCTTCAAGGGATTCATCCATCGCTTCCGCCAGCTGATCGACTTCGCGAGGGTGTATGTCTCGCGGCGTTAGGAAGATCCTGGCCGAGGCTGATTCTGCCGGAGATCCGGTGGAGCGGAACTGGAACCGTTTCCTGATCGCCAGCGGACTCTTTCTCGCCTACGAGTCTCTGCTGATCATCGTTTTCGGTGATTACTACTACCCGGGAGTCATCTCCGAGTTCGGCGTCTGGCTGATGATCGCGGTGGCCGCGCTTGGATACGTGGTCTACGGGGCCACCGCCGGGGCGCCGGTCTCGGTGTTCTTCGCGCTTGTAATTCCGGTACTCGTGGCCTGGAATGTGGACCCTCCGATTCCGGCCGAGGCATGGGGCGGAGAGAACTTCACTCTCTACATGAAGTGGATAATTCTCACCTTCATCTTCCTGCCCGCATGGACGCTCGGATTCCTCGGTTCCATGCTGGTCGACGACAAACGCAACGGGAGGATCCGCCGCCGATGATTCTCGCGATCGATCAGGGGACTACCGGTTCGACCGCGCTCGTCTTCGACGATGAGGGCAAGATTCGTGGCCGGGGTTATGCCGAGTTCCGCCAGCACTTTCCCAAGCCGGGATGGGTCGAGCATGACGCGGAAGAGATCTGGGAGACCAGCTGGGGAGTTGCCGCCCGGGCCCTGGCCGGGGCCGGGATCAGCGGGCCCGATCTCGACGCGATCGGGATCACCAACCAGAGGGAAACCGTTGTCGCCTGGGACCCGGAAACCGGCAAGCCGCTTCACCGGGCGCTGGTCTGGCAGGACCGCCGGGGGGCCGCCCGCTGCGACGAGCTGAAGGCCGAGGGCCTCGAACCGCTGGTCCGGGAACGGACCGGCCTGGTCCTCGACCCCTACTTTTCGGCGACCAAGATCGAGTGGCTGACCCGCAACGTCGAAGGTGCCGATCGGGCCGCCTTCGGGACTATTGACTCCTGGCTTGTTCACCGCATGTGCGGCGAGCACGTGACTGACCTGACCAACGCCTCCCGGACCATGCTCTTCGACACCGGCAGGCTTGAGTGGGATACGGAGCTCTGCGAGGCCTTCGGGGTCGGCCCGGACTCGCTGCCGGAAGTGCGGCCCTCGGCCGGGATCTTCGGAACCACCACCGGGTTCGGGGGAGAGGTACCGGTGGCCGGGATCGCCGGTGACCAGCAGGCGGCCCTCTTCGGGCAGATGTGCCACCAGCCGGGGATGGCGAAGAACACCTACGGAACCGGCAGCTTCGTGCTGCTGAACGCGGGATCGGAGAAGCCGGAACCGGGGAAGGGGCTGCTCGGCACGATCGCCTGGGGGATTGACGACCAGACCGAGTACGCGCTGGAGGCCTCGGTCTTCGTCACCGGTTCGGCGGTTCAGTGGCTGCGGGACGGGCTGGGAATCATCAAGGACGCCAGAGAGACCGAGGCGATGGCGGCCTCGCTCGACTCGAATGACGGGGTCTATTTCGTTCCGGCTCTGACCGGTCTCGGATCACCATGGTGGGACCCGTACGCGCGGGGCACCATGGTCGGGCTGACCCGCGGCACCGGTCGCGCCCACCTCGCCCGGGCCGCGCTGGAAGCGATCGCCTACCAGACCGTTGACGCGGTCCGGGCCCAGGAGGATGCTTCCGGCGAGAGGCTGGAAATCCTGCGGGCGGACGGCGGCGCGGTCGCCAACAAGTGGCTGATGCAGTTCCAGGCCGACCTGCTCGGGGTGCCGGTAGAGATTCCCGAGATCTCGGAGACCACCGCTTTCGGGGCCGCCTGTCTGGCCGGGATCGGCAGCGGTGCATGGACGATCGAACAGGTGCGCGGAATGTGGAATCCCGCCGCGCGCTACGAACCGAAGATGAGCCGGGACGAGGCGGAAAGCCTGCTGGCCGACTGGCACCGGGCCGTAAAACGCTCTCGCGAATGGGCCGTGTAACCCGAAGGGCCGGATGGGGTAACAACCGCTAACCCATGTCTGAGATCAAAGCGCAGGTTTACAAGGATCCCCGCCCCGCCGAGTACTTCGACCACATCCACGAGTGGACCCGGAACAACGATCCGACCTGGGTCTATGACGGGGTCCGGGCGGCGCTGACCCCGATCGCGGTCGGTCTTTACCGGACCCGGGCGATCGGAACCGAGAACGTCCCCTCCGAAGGCCCGATCCTGCTGGCTCCGAACCACTTCTCCAACATGGACCACTTCTTTGCCGGCGTGTATCTGCGCCGGCACATCCGGTTCATGGCCAAGTCCCAGCTTTTCGGGGCACCGGTCCTGACCCAGATCTTCAAGTACGGCGGGGTCTTCCCGGTGCGTCGCGGCTACAAGGACGAAGAGGCTTTCGAGACGGTCAGCCGGATCTTCGACCGCGGAGGCGCTGTGCTCGTCTATGCCGAAGGCGGGCGCTCAAGAACCGGCGGTCTCGGGGAAGCCAAGCCGGGCATCGGCCGGATCGCCCTCCAGAACGGGGTCCCGGTGGTTCCGGTTGCGATTCACGGGTCGGCTTCGGTGCGCAAGTGGAAGAAGCTCGTCCTGCCGAAGGTGACCGTCCAGTTCGGCGAGCCGATGAGTTTCCCGGTCGTTGCAGAACCGACCCGGGAACAGCAGCTCGACTGCTCGAAGGAAGTCTTCGACCAGGTCAAGAAGATGTACACCGCCCTTGACGAGAAGGGCCAGCGCGGGGTCAAGCAGGCGCTGCGCGAAAAGGTGAAAGCGCCCGACCCCGGTCGGACGATCGAACCCTAGCCGTCTACTCCCAGACTTCGGGAGCGTTCTCGTAATACTCGGTCTCGTGGCCGGCGGTGATTTCGGCTGACGGGTAGGTCTGGCTGAAGAGCCGGAGTTCCTGAAGCGAGCGTTTGTAGTTGTGCTCGTCGAACATCGATCCCGGCAGGCTGGCGCCCGGCTCCAGCTTGCTCTTCTCGTAGATCGCGTCACCGCTGATCACCAGGTCACGGTCCTTGAGGCGGCAGATCAGCGACTGATGGCCGGGGGAGTGGCCCGGGGTGAAGGCGATCCGGATCGAGCCATCCCCGAAGAGGTCGAGAGTGCGACCGAAGCTGGCGTAGGAACTGACCTTGTCGGAATCGAAGGAGATCGTGCGGAAATCGAAGGCGTAATCGAACTGCTGGCGCCGGTAGCCCTTGAAGTCCGGGCTTCGCACCGTCGCCGCGTACTTCCACTCGACCTCGTTGACGATCAGAGTCGATTCCGGAAACTCGGAAATTGCCGAAGCGTGGTCGTAATGAAGGTGAGTGAAGATCACCATGCGGATCTCCGAGGGGTCGATTCCTCTCTTCCGGAGCTGCGAGAGCACGTCCTCGCCGGGCTCCTGATGAGGCCGCATCAGCCAGGTGGTGAACTTGCCCAGGTTCGAAGCGGGGTCGGAAGCGATGGATGGGTGAAGGCCGGTGTCAACCAGGATCAATCCGGCGGAAGGGTGGCGGATCAGAAAGCAGGGAATCGGAGTCGGCTCGCGCTCCTTGCGGCTGGAGCGGAGAACTGCCAGCGAACCGGCCTTGCCTTTCGGGCTGTCATGCAGAATCGGCGGGCTGCTGAAGGTTCCGGTGACGATCGGCTCGACGGTCACCGTCGCTCCTTCCTTCCCTCCCGGGAGCGGAGTCTCAAGCGGCCTTGATTCAGCGTGGATACTCACGGGCCTGACCTTACCGCCGGACCGCCCGGGGATAGGATTCGCCGCAGCCAATGGGTGAAAACGTACGCTCTCAGATTTTTCGCGATGGACTGCTCGACGGGAAGGTGGTCGTGCTCTCCGGGGCCGGCACCGGGCTCGGGCGTGAAGCAACCCTGGAGATGGTGCGGCTCGGCGCGACCGTGGTCGGTTGCGGCCGCCGCCCGGAACCGCTCGAGGAAACCGCTTCGCTCGCAGCCGGCCTGCCCGGAAACTTCGAGCACGACACGCTCGACATCCGGGACGATGAAGCGATCGATTCCTTCTTCGACGGGGTGGTCGAGCGACATGGCCGGATCGACGTGCTGGTCAACAATGCCGGCGGTCAGTTCCTCAGCCCGGCCGAGATGATCAGCCCCAAGGGCTTTCGCACCGTGATTGAACTGAACGTGACCGGCACCTGGCTGATGACCCACGCCGCCGCGACCAAGGCCTTCATCCCCCAGGAATCGGGCGCGATCCTGAACGTCACTCTCTCGCCGCACAACGGCATGCCGGGCATGGTCCACTCGGGCGCCGCGCGGGCTGCGGTCGAGAACATGACGAAGACCCTCTCGATCGAGTGGTCAAGGTTCAACATCCGCACCTGCTCGATCGCTGCCGGACAGTTCGCCACCGACACCTTCGTCAACAAGTACCCGAAGGAGATCGTCGAGTCGGTTCATCACACGATCCCGATGGGCCGGGTCGGGGAATCCGAGGAAATGGCCTGGTTGATCGCCTACCTCGCTTCTGACGCCGGGGCTTTCCATTCCGGTTCGGTAATCACGCTCGACGGAGCCCGCGACAACTGGTTCGGACCCTGGCCGCCCGCCGCGATCGTCGGCGAAGGTGGCGAACCGCTGGCCGAAGAGCGCCGAAGGTAGGCGGGCCGCGATCCCGCGGCGTTATGCTGGCCCCAGACAAACCGATTCTGGAGGGCAGCGCAAGTGGTTGGTTCTGGCAGGGACTTGGGATTTCGAAGCCGGGTGCCGTTGCTGGCGACCGGGGTACTGATCCTCCTGATGGTGTGGTCGACGCCGGCGGCGGAGGCAGCCAGGCCGAACCTGATCTCGGTCAAGTCAGCGACGAGGCTGGTTCAGGGAAGCCAGTACGTCGTCACCTCGGTGGTCCGAAACCGCAGCGCGCGGATTGCAAGGGGTTCGATAGTCCTCTCGCTCTCGACGAGCCGCCAGCCGGGGCCTTTCCGGGTCGGTCAGCGCAGAGTCGCCGGTGTCGCCCCGAGGGGGAGAAAGCCAATTCTCGCCGGAGCCCGGATCCGGAACGCGATCGCGACCGGAGACTACTTCCTGGTCTCCTGCTTCAGGGGCGGATGGGGTCGCACCTGTGGGTCGCGGCGGGTCAGGGTCGTTCCGATGAGGGTCGGACCTCCGGGTGATCCGGGGCCGACCGGACCCACAGGGGTGGGAACGACCGGAGCAACCGGAGCAACCGGGAATACCGGGTCGACAGGACCGATCGGGCCGACCGGAATCACGGGCGTCACCGGGCCGACCGGACTGACCGGACCGATTGGACCGACGGGTTCCACCGGACCGACCGGCGAAACTGGTCCGGTCGGACCGACCGGAACGACCGGGTTGACCGGACCGACCGGGCTGACGGGGCTGACCGGACCGACCGGTAGCACCGGAACCACCGGAACCACCGGATTGACCGGGCTCACCGGACCTACCGGGTTGACGGGCGCAACCGGACCTTCCTGAACAGGCTTGCCGGGCCGCCAGAAGGAGGCCCGATTGGACACAAATGCGCCACTCGCATAAGTTGGGGTTGCGCTGCAGGCAGTGGGGCCTCCCGAGCCCGGAGGTTGTTTTGAAGTCAAGCAAAGGCAGGAAGGCGGGTCGCCTCACCGTTTTGGCGACTGTGGCCGCAGTGATCCTCGTTGCCGGAGGGCCGGCTGGAGAAGCAGCGGCCAGCAAAGCCAAGGTGGTGAACATCAACGCCCGGGGGAAGATGGTCCAGGGCAACGAGTACGTCGCTTCGGGACAGATCCGGAATCGTTCGGCCAGGGTGATTCGCGGCAAGCTGAGGGTCTCGCTTTCGAAGAATCGAGGAAAAGCGGGCGGGATGGTGATCGGCCGGACCAGGGTGCGGGTCGGCAAGCGCTCGCGGGCCCGCTACGTGGTTGGAACCAGAATCGGCAAGACGACAAGGACGGGAAACTGGTTCATCTCGGCCTGCTTCCGTGGATCCTGCAGGTCCAGGGCGGTCACGATCTCGTCCTCAACCGGACCCACCGGACCGACCGGACCGACCGGACCCTCGGGCCCGACCGGACCTACCGGACCGGGCGGGTTCACCGACGGAGCAACCACCGGGGATGACCCGCTCCTCCATGGCATCGGAAACGGAGGTTATGACGCCGACAATTACTCCCTGAACCTCGTCTATGACCCGGTCAGCAACGAGTTCGGAGCCGGCACGAGTTCGACCATGACGGCCACCGCCACCCAGGATCTGAGCGGGTTCAGCCTTGATTTCAAGCCCTCGTCGATGACGATCGGCGAAGTGACGGTGAACGACTCCCCGGTCCAGTCCTGGGAGCTTGAGGATGTGGTGTTGAGTGAAGAGACCACCTACCCCGACGCGAAACTGGTGATCGAGCTCGCTCCCGGCCAGTACACCGAGGACGGCGACCAGTTCGAGGTGACGGTTGCCTACAGCGGGTACGTGGATCAGATCGTTGACCCGGATTCAGCGCTCGACGGGTGGATCCGGTACTGCCGGAGTGGCACCCCCGGTCCGGAGAACACGGATTGTCACGGCGCCTGGACGACCAGCGAGCCGCTCGGAGCGATGAGCTATTTCCCGAGCAACAACCTCGCCGGCAAGGACAAAGCGACCTTCCAGACCACGACCACGATTCCGGCGGCGAACGCGGCAACCCACACCGCACTCGGTTCCGGTGAGCTCGTCTCGAACACGCTGAACGGTGACGGCACGCGAACCTTCAGCTGGGATGAAGAGATCCCGATGCCGCCGTACCTGCATACGGCGACGGTCGCCCCGATGGTCTACGAGGAGTCGACCTTCACCGACAGCAGCGTCAGTCCGGCCAAAACGGGACCGCTCTACAACCTGTACGACATCACGGCCAATCCGGGCCAGATCGCGACCCTGGAAACGAGGTTCGACTCCCAGCAGTCGATCATCGACTTCTACACGCCGTGGTTCGGGCCCTACCCGCTGAATTCCGGCGGTATCGTCGCCGGCCGGGCGGCAGGGGTCGGCTACGCCCTCGAGAATCAGGGCAAGTCGCATTTCGCCGGACCGTTCAATGGCTCCGGACCAAGTGTCGGAGTCGACACGCTGAACCACGAGTACGCCCATCAGTGGTTCGGCAACACCGTTGGCCCGGCGACCTGGCTGGAGATCTGGTTCAACGAAGGCTGGGCCGCCTGGGCCGAGTGGCTCGCTGCCGGAACCCGGACGACCTCGTTCGACGAGATCTATGCCTTGCCTGAAGACGACTGGGTGGTCCCGCCGGCAACGCTGGATGGCGATCCGGCCAAGCTGTTCGATGGCATGGCGGCATATGACCGGCCGGCCGCGGCGCTGGAGGGTTACGCGCAGATCGTCGGTGACGAGAAGATGGAGGAATACGCCAAGACTCTTATGGAGAAGTACGGCTACTCCTCGATCACGACCGATCAGGCCGTGAAGACGGCCCTGGATGTCAGCGAGTTCGAAGGAGCCCGACTGGTGCTACTCAGGAACTACTGGCACCAGTGGCTCTACTGGGACCACAAACCAGACCTGACTCCGGCCGACTTCATCATTTAAATGAAGGCGCCCCGGATGGGGCGCCAAATCAAACCCGCCCCTCCCTCTCACATCCACTGGTGGAAGGGAGGGGCTCTGACTCCGGGTTCCTCCTCAGGTGTACATGCCTCCGAATTGGCCGCCGGTCACGTTCAGGACCTGACCGTGGACGTAATCCGAGAGGTTCGAACCGAGGAAGAGGACCGGTCCGGCTGCCTCTTCCGGGGTGGCCGGGCGGCCAAGCGGAATGATCATCGAGGCCATTGCCCGCATCTGCTCGGGGATTCCCAGCTGGATCTCTTCGCCATCCGGCGCCTTGATCGTTTCGGCATCGCCTTCCTTGGCGGCGGTCAGGCGGGTCTCGACGAAGCCGAAGGCGACCGCGTTGACGTTGATCTTGAACTGGCCCCACTCCTTGGCCAGGGTCTTGGTCATGCCAACCACGGCCGACTTGCCGGCGCTGTAGTTGACCTGACCGGCGTTGCCCATGGTGCCGGAGATCGAACTGATGTTGATCAGCTTGCGGAAGTACTCGTTCCCCTCGGCGGCCTCGGCCTTGGCCGCTTCGCGCCAGTGAGGAGCGAGCGCCCGGGCGACCCGGAACGGAACGATCGTGTGAATGTCGAGCATCGCCTGGAACTGGTCGTCGCTCATCTTGTGGGCGACGCCATCCCAGTCGTAGCCCGC
>JAGQUQ010000159.1 GCA_020438425.1 Solirubrobacterales bacterium | reverse complement strand
CACCTTGGTGTCGTTGTCGGCCTCTTGATCCTCACCCCGATCTTCACCCAGCAGCTCGACGACCAGCGCGAGGCAGCCCTGGATGCGGGCACGGCGATCGTGCTGGATTCGCCGATCGACCCCTCCGACAAGCTCGAACTGGGGGAGAAGCTGGCCTCCGAGGTGGACTCCCAGGGTGACCGGGTCCCGGACCTCTCGCCTGCCTTCGAGCCGCTGCCGACCGATCCGGAGGAGCGCAGCCAGTACGAAGCGATCCTTGCCGGGATCGAGGACCAGCTCAGGGATGCCGCGACCCGGGCCTTCTCGCTCTCCTTCCTGATTTCGGCCCTTTTCGGCCTTCTCGCCCTGATCCCGATCGCGATGACGCGGAGGCTGGACCTTTGAGTCCGGACGAACCGACAGACGAGATGCCGGGCGGGCCCGAGCAGCCGACCGAGGTGACTCCGGTCGGGGACGAGCCGACCGGCCGGATCCCCGAGGGGAACGAGAACCCGACCGATGTTCTGAGCGAGGGCAGCGACGAGCCGACCGAGGTTCGTGGCGGAGCCGCGGCCCCCGGCCACGGATCTGCCCAGCCTCCGCCGGCCGCCTCCACCTCCGGCGTAAAAGGCGGGATCGGCGTGCTGATCGCCGCGGTGGTCGCCTCGCTGGTGCTGGTCGGCGCCTACCTGGTCGCCGGGGGACCGGTCGGACCGGATGGCGCCGCCGACCCATGTGACGCCAGGCCCTGGACCGACCCGGGCAATCTCGAGGAGGCAGCCCAGCAGTTTGCCCTCTCGGCTGCGGATGGAGCGGCCTGCGAACTCGGGGTCAGCCGCGAGGAACTGACCCGGTCGATCGCCGACGATCAGGCCCGGCAGGACTTCATGGACGAGCACGGCTTCAGCGAAACCGATCTCGAGGAAGCCCTCCGGTCCGGGCTCAACCGCGCGGTCGATGATGGCGAGAACGCGGGTGCGATCAGCGGCCTCGCGGCGGCTGGCATCCGGGTCGCGATCAAGGTCATGCCGATGTCGGCCATGATCGCCCTGCTCGAGAATGCCGAGGGCATCTTCAACGGTGATGTCGGTTCACTGGGAGGGATCGGGGACGCGATCGACGCGATTACCGGAGGGGTGGAGGGACTCGACTCCGGAACCACCGACGACCCCCTCGGCAGTCTCGGAGACGCACTCGAAGGAGCTTTGCCGGAAGGAACCACCGATGACCTTCAGGAGCTGATTCCGGAGGAATCCCGGCAGAAACTTGAAGATCAGGCCAAGGAACAGCTCAAGCAGGGTCTTGACGACCTGCTGGGTCCGTAGCCCGGCTGGACTTCCAGACCAGGAACATCAGCAGCGGCTGAAGGGGCAGACGGGCCCAGAGTGCCCATTGCGGAATCCCGTTCTTCATCGCCTGGTCGATCTGATTCTGGTCGACCGCCATGTTGATGTTGGCGGGAAAGACGGCGACCAGCAGGGCGATCAGCCAGAGCCCGGCCGGCTTTGCCGTCCGGTCTGAAAGCAGTCCGGCCCCGCCGATGATCTCGGCCGCCCCGCTCACTGCCACCGATTCCGCGTGGAGCGGCAGCCATGACGGCATGATCGAGATGAAGAACCCGGGCCGGGCGAAATGGAGCACCCCGACCGCGATGAAGGCGAGACCGAGGATCGTGCGAAGGATGCGCATGAGGTCACTCTAGGGACCTGGCCGGCCCGGCCGCGCCGGTCGTTATGGTGGGCGAGTGGCCGAGTTCAGACTGAATCCCGCCTTCAAGCCGCTGGCCGACCAGCCGGCGGCGATCAAACAGTTGTCGGAAGGTCTGGAGCAGGGGGAGAAGATCCAGACCCTGCTCGGAGCGACCGGCACCGGCAAGACGTTCACCATGGCCGGAGTGATCGCCGAGACCCAGCGTCCGGCCCTGGTCATGGCGCACAACAAGACCCTGGCCGCCCAGCTCTGCAACGAGTTCCGCGAGTTTTTCCCCGACAACGTGGTCGAGTACTTCGTTTCCTACTACGACTACTACCAGCCCGAGGCGTATGTCCCGGCGCAGGATCTATACATCGAGAAGGACTCCTCGATCAACGACG
>JAGQUQ010000158.1 GCA_020438425.1 Solirubrobacterales bacterium | reverse complement strand
ACCGCGGGGTTCTGGCCGTCGATTCCGGGGATTTCGAGGTCTCCCCCTCGGCGGATTCGACCAGCCCCCCGTCTGATTCAAGTTCATTCACCTGCCGAGGACATTAGCCGCACCAGACGACGAAATCCCGGACCAAGGCACCCCCGGCAGGATTCGAACCTGCGACATCCGGCTTAGAAGGCCGGCGCTCTATCCAGCTGAGCTACGGGGGCGCGAGGCTTTGAAGTTAGCCGTTCGGAGGCCGGACCGCGCGCCGGGTGCTACTGCGAATTGCCGGCGGCCTCGGCCTCGGCTTCGGCGGCCTCTTCCTCGGCGGCTTTCGCTTCGGCCTCGGCTTCCCGTTCCTTTATCGCCTGGAGGGCCTCGGTCCGGACCTCGTAGATCTCGCTGTTGTCGAGCCTGGCGCACTGATCCGGGTCGAGCTTGCCGTTGATCTTGTAGACGTAATCGGGCTGCGGCGTGATGTCATCCTCGGAAACGACCAGCTCAACCGCGGGATCATTGTCGATCCAGGCCCTGACCGGATACCAGTAGTCGGCTTCCGGTGAATCCTGTGTGTACTCGCTGGTGATGATGAAGTCGTAGTTGCCTTCATTCACCTTGTCGATGAACTCGCGGCAGTTGTCAATCAGGCGATAGGTACCGTTGTCGCCTTCCTGACCGATGTACTGGACGTAATTGGAACGGTCCACCCCGTAGAAGCCGTACTGGCCGAAGAAGATCTCGCCCGACCCGGCCAGGGCAATCCGCTTGTCCTTCAGGTCACGGGTGTACTCGAAGGCCTCTTGCGGACCCCCTTCCTGCAGGAAGAGCGTGGTCCGGGTGTAATGCTTCTCGGCGTAACCGACTTCTTCCCCGCGGCCCCATATCGCGGCGATCACCACGATCGCCCCGATGACGCCGGCGATCACGGCAGTCGGAACCTTGGTGTTTTCTTTCAGCCAGATCAGGCCGACCGGCGCCCAGACAATCGCCAGGGTCAGGAAGATCGCGCCGGGCAGGAAGCTCGGGTACCACTTGGGCGAGGTGAGAACCGTTATCGCGAAGACCGCGGTGAGGAAGATCAGGACCTTCTTCGCCCGATCCTCCGGCACTCGTAACTGCCTGATCAAGGGCAGCGTCACCGCGGCCAGGAGCAGCCCCGGCAACAGGTAACGGGTGTTGGTGAAGAAGCCGCGGGGCTGGAACTCCTGACCGGCGGCGGTCAGCGGGGTGAAGAGATAGACCACCGCGGTGATCAGGGCCGAGGCCGCGATAACCCGCACGATCTTGTTGCGCGACTTCACGACCAGCCAGATGGAAGCAGCGGCCAGCATGATCAGGATCAGCGGGAAGAGGATGCCGAAGGCGTCCTCGAGCCGGGGGAAGAACCACCAGCGGTAGATGCCGGGATCGGCGACGTAATGGGCGACCGAGAAGCGCGGCCTCGGATCGAGCGGCATCTGGTCCGGCTGCGGAAGCCGCAGCGGACCCCAGCCGATCGCGGGCACCGGGTTGCCGCCCGTGTAGATCATCGCCCGCACATACCAGTAACCGCCGACCACGAACATCGAGATGCCCAGGCAGAGCGCCGTCGTGAGTCGTCGACCCTTGCCGCTGACCAGGATCATTCCGATGAAGATCACCCCGATCGGAGCGAGCATCGAGACCTTGATCGAGATCGCTATGCCAGCCGCGATCCCGGCCAGGATCAGCGGACCCTTGTCGAGCAGGGGAGCGTTCGGGTCTGGCGTCTCCTCCACCGCACCTGACCTGGGTGCGCGGCGCTGGTGGCCGTTGATCAGGAAGGCGACGAAGGCGATCAGGAAGGCGAAGCAGACGATGTCGTTGCGGCCCTCGCCCGGCTGGGTCTCGATCATCACCCCGGCCGAGAGCAGGATCGCGCCGCCGACCAGGGTCGCGGGACCGACACCGTAGGGGCGACCAACGCACCAGCAGGCGAGCAGGGCGACGCCGATCGGCAGCATGTTGAAGACCGGGGACAGCCAGTCGCTGCCCATCAGGCCCATCAGGGCACCGTGCATCAGCTCCGAGCTCTGGGGGTAGAACCAGGTCGCCAGCCGCAGCGCGTCGGTGAAGTGAAGG
>JAGQUQ010000157.1 GCA_020438425.1 Solirubrobacterales bacterium | reverse complement strand
TAAAGGACGTCTGGGCCGGGGTACTGGTGCGCCGAACCATCAAGATCCGCTTCTGGCGCTTCGAAGGCAGTTCGATTCCGCAGGGTGACGCGGCCCGCACCGAGTGGCTCTACGACAAGTGGCAGATGCTCGACGACTGGGTCGACCAGGAACTCGCCGCCCGCGGCGAAACCGACGACTAGCTGACGAGCCGGGCGAGGTCCTGCTGGAAGGTCGGGTAGCTGACCGCGGCGGCGTCCATTCCTTCGACCGTCACCCCCGCGCTGCTGGCGATCCCGGCGACGGCACCGAGCATCGCGATCCGGTGGTCCCCGTGGGAGTCGACCTGGCCGCCCTTGAGGCCGCCGGTACCGAGGATCCGCATGCCGTCCTCGCGGGCCTCGATCTTGGCTCCGAAGCCGGCCAGCGCACCAACCACGATCGCGATCCGGTCCGACTCCTTTGCCTTGAGCTCTTCCGCGTCGGCGATCACGGTCTCACCCTCCGCGAAGCAGGCAGCGAGGGCGATGATCGGCAGCTCGTCGATCGCCAGGGGGATCTCCGCCCCTTCGATCCGGGTTCCGGTCAGCGGCGCCGAGCGGACGGTGATCCGGGCGATCGGCTCGCCCTCCGCCCCGGCCTGCTCCTCGAGTTCGATGTCGGCACCCATTCGCTTGAGGATGTCGATGATCCCGGTTCGGGTCGGGTTCACGCCGACCCGATCGATCACCACCTCGGACCCCTCGACGATCGAAGCGGCGACCAGGAAGAAGGCGGCCGAGGAGATGTCGGCCGGCACTTCGACCTCGTCCAGCTTCAGGGCGGCTCCGGGGTTGATCGTGACCCGTCCCGGTTCCCTGACGATTTCGGCCCCGGCCGCGGCCAGCATCACCTCGGTGTGGTCGCGGGTCGCGACCGGTTCGATCACCGTGGTCGGACCTTCGGCGTTCAACCCGGCCAGCAGCACGCAGGACTTGACCTGGGCCGAAGCGACCGGCAGCTGATAGGTGATTCCTTTGAGGTGCTTCCCGTCGATCCGGATCGGCGGGAAGCGGTCATTGGTCACCTCGATCTCGGCCCCCATTTCCCGCAGGGGGATCGCGATCCGGTCGACCGGGCGCTTCTGGATCGAGGCGTCGCCGTTCATTCGCCAGAGTCCGCCGTCGCAGCCGGCCAGCCAGCCGGGCAGCAAACGCATCAGGGTGCCGGCATTGCCGACGTCGATCCGGCCGAGACTGCGTGGGCCGGTCGGACCGACCCCCTCGATCGTGAACTCTTCCGGCATCGCGTTGAGCGGTTCCGGGTTGACCATTGCCCCGAGACCGGCCACCGCCGACAGGGTCGAGCGGGTGTCGTCGGAGTCGAGGAAGTTGCTGACCCGGGTCGGGCCATCGGCGATCGCGCCGATGATCGCCGCCCGGTGGGAAATCGACTTGTCGGCCGGCGGGGTCAGCTCACCCCGCAACGGACCCGCAGGCCGGAAGGTGGCTCGCTCGCCGCCGTCGAGATCCACTTCGTGACCGCTCATGATCGCCTCACGATCCGGTCACGACCTGGCTGACCGAATGGCCGAGCCTGGCGATGCACTCTTCTGCCTTCTCGGCCTCGCCCTCGCCGGCCACCCAGAGCGAAATCGCGCCGCTGCTCATGTCGGGAGCGGGGTCGAGTGACATGTCGGTGATGTTGACCCCGGCCCGCCCCAGTGCCAGGGCCAGTTCGGCCAGCACTCCGGGCTGGTTCGGGACCAGTACCCGCAACTCGTGGGTCGCCTCGCCGGCTGTCTCGGTGGCCGAGAGCGCTGCCCGGTCTTCACCGACCGCGGCCTGCCAGCTCTCGATTCGCTCCGGATCGGCCGAGCCGATCACATCCCTGGCCCGCTGGAGACCGGCGATCGACTCTTCGATCGCGGCAACCACGGCCTCGTGGTTGGTGGCGAATATCTCGCCCCAGATTCCCGGATTCGATCCCGCCACCCGGGTGCCGTCGCGCAGGCTCGGGGCCAGCGCGCCGAGCCGTTCGGTGCCCGGACGCCCCTGGGCGGCGAGCTGGTTGGCGAAGACATGCGGCAGGTGGCTGACCACGGCCATCGCCGCATCGTGTTCGGCCGCGTCGATCG
>JAGQUQ010000156.1 GCA_020438425.1 Solirubrobacterales bacterium | reverse complement strand
CTTCGTGCCGGGCTTCTCCTCGAATGCCCTCCGGAACTCCTTCTCGCTGAATGTCGGCACTTTCCACGAGACCGAGGAACGGCCCTTCGCCACACAGTTCGCCCGGCCGCTGCTCGAGATCTTCTTCGGCCGGCTCGACGCCCGGACGGTCTCCTCGCGGGCCTCGGCAAAGCTTCTGAACCGTTACTTCCCCGGTTCCTACGAGATCACCCATCCCGGGATCGATCCGGCGGCGCCGGCCCAGACCGAGGTACCGCCGCTCAAGATCGCCTTCTCCGAGCGCGAAGAGCCAGGAGCCCTGCGACTGTTCCTGCGGGCGCTTCGCCGTTTGCCTGCCAGCCTCGACTGGACGGCGACGGTCTATGCGGATGTGCCCGGCGAGGTTCAGATCCGGATCGCCAGGGAGGTCCGCGACCGGATCAAGGTGATCGGCCCGGAGCAGGCTTCGCTGGCCGATCTGCTTTCGCATTCCGATGTGTTCGTGGCCGCCTCGAACGGACCGCGAACCGACCAGGCGGCGGTGCGGCAGGCGATCGCCTCCGGGGCCATTCCGGTCACGACCACGATCAGCCGCTACGTCGAACTGGTCGGTGACGGCCAGCGCGGGCTGCTCTTCCCGGCCGGTGATCCGGTCACCCTGGCCGGACAGATCCAGCGGATCGGTGAAGACGAGAGCCTGCGCGAAGGCTTCCGCAAGGCTTGCGCCGCTTTCGAGGTCGAGACATGGCCCGAGGTGGCCGGAAGGTTCGAGGAGATCTACGAGAAGCTGGTCTCCCGTCGCCATGACCCGACCGGCAACGAGGCACTCCGCAGGAAGCTGAGGGATCGCCCGCTGATCGATGTCGACCTCCACATGCACACCGACCACTCGAGTGACTGCGCGACCCCGGTCAAGGTACTGATCGAGACCGCCCGCGACCGCGGCTTCGGAGCGATCGCGATCACCGATCACAACGAAGTATCCGGCGCTCTCGAGGCGGCGAAGGTCGCCAACGGGATGGATGACTTCAAGATCATCGTCGCCGAAGAGGTCATGACCTCTGATGCCGGTGAGGTGATCGGCCTCTTCCTGACCGAGAAGATCCCCAAGGGTGTGACCATGCGGGAAGCGATCACCGAGATCAGGCGGCAGGGCGGACTTGTCTATGTGCCGCATCCCTTCGACCGCCTGCACTCGGTCCCCGATTACGAGAACCTGCTGAACATCGTCGAGGACATCGACCTGATGGAGGTCTTCAACCCGCGGGTCGCAATCTCGTCCTTCAACGAGGAAGCCGAGCGGTTCGCCCGCAAGTACAACCTGATCCCGGCGGCCGGTTCCGACAGCCACGTCGCGCAGGGGCTCGGCGCGGTGCGGAACCGCCTGCATGATTTCGACGGGCCGGAGGAGTTCCTCGAGTCGATGCGGGAAGCGGAGATCACCCGCCGCCACAAGAACCTGGTCTACGTCCAGGCCCTGAAGTTCATCCAGACGACCGGCCGGCCCAAGGCGGCCAAGCGCGAGGTCGATGACCCCCGGGCGGTCAAGGGTGGCCGCCGCAAGTCCCGTGGGTCAAAACGTGCAGCAGGCAAGAGCTGATGCAGGGACCCGGTGCGCGCCGGGATCCGGCAGGAGCCCCGCCGGAGGCGTCAAAGAAGGCTCCAGCGATGCCTGCCACCGATAACGAGATCAAAGAGAAGTATCTGGAACGAGCGATCCGCGAGCTGAACCAGCTCAGCCGTGATCTACAGGGCTGTGACGCCTGCCTGAGCAGTCAGGTCATGCCGGTCCTCGGCTCGGGCCACCCGCAGGCCGACATCATGCTGGTCAAGTTTGCCCCGACCACGGCCGAGGTCGAGGAGGGGGTCGCCTTCTACGGCCGGGCCGGCAACGCCCTGATGAAGTCATTCAAGCGCCTGAACATCGATCCGATGGTCATCTACGGAACGGTCTGCGCGAAGTGTCCGGTCGAGGATCCGACCAAGGCCGACCCCGAATGTGTCGCCCGCCTGGCCGACGAGTTCAACATCGTCCAGCCCCGCATCGTGGTCGTGATGGGTGATCCGGCCCTGAAGACGATCAACGACCTTGCCCTGCCCCTGGCCCGCGCCCTCGAACCCCGCGAAGGCGAGATCCAGGCCTTCACCCCCGCCTGCGAT
>JAGQUQ010000155.1 GCA_020438425.1 Solirubrobacterales bacterium | reverse complement strand
CGATCAGCAGGGTCTTCGGGTTCTTCTTCGCGAACTCGAGCCCCGCCTTGACCGCTTCGTTCAGCGCGAGAACACCACCCATGGACCAGCAGGGGTCGGCCCGGTGGGCGCCCTTGTCCGGGTCTGCCCCTTCAACCTGAAGGAAGAATCCCTTCTTCTTGCCCTTCGACTTCGCACTCAGGACGCTGATCGCCTTGCGGGTCATGGTCGAGAGCGCCGGCTGCTCGGCCGGGCGCTGGCCGGTCTGGCAGCGCTGGACCGGCGGACTGGTTGCGGTCGCCTGCTGACCGGCCCACTCGTGGCTCAGGCCGCCCCCGTTGAACAGGCCGAGCAACCGGCCGTTGCCCTTCCAGGCGTCGAGCCCGGCCGCGTCCGTAACCACTTCAAAGCCCTGTCGCTGGGCCGACTCGAGCACTGTCTTGCCCTGGTCGGGCCCGGCATCGATGGTCTTCTGGAAGTCGCTGAGGCCGCCACCCAGGATCACATCCATCTCGCTGTCGGCGGCCTGTTCGGCGATCGAACCGAGCCCGCCCCTCGCCTTTGCGTCGGCGTCGCAGCTGCCAACGTCAGCGGGTGACTCGCAGTTTCGCATCCGCACATGGGCCATCTGGACCGCCGGGGTCGCGCCGGTAACCGAGTCGGTCGTGACGTTGCCGGTGCGGTAGCCGCCGGCCTGGGCGATCTCGGCGATGGTCGGCAGGGGCTCGTTCTCGAAGGCCGAGGTCGAGATGCGGAGCAGACCGGTCTTCTGACCGGTTGCCCAGGCCGTGCCGGAGGCGGCGGAGTCGGTCACGTAGAACGGCTTCTCGCTTGACAGAAGTTCGTTGACGGCATAGGTGGTGATCGAACCGGACAGCTTGATCCGGTCCATCGTCATCCGGCCGCCGCCACCGACCCAGTAGTTGCGGGCAGCGGTGATCACGGATTCGTCCATGCCGTCGCCGATGAAGAGGATCACGTTGCGGGCCTGGCCACCGACCACCTGCTTTCGGACGAAGCTGGTCCGATCCTCAGGGTCGGTCTTGGGCTTCTTCACCTTGGCCACGCCGATCGCGGCGCCACCGCAGGCGACGATGACCATGACGGCTACAAGCAGTCGCTTTCCGAAACTCATGTCTCCCATGCCCTCCCAGGTCTGGCCGCGGTCGCCTCCCGACCGCTTTTGCTTGACCGGACCTTACCGAAGGATCATGCAGGTGGATGTTGCCGAGGCGAGAAGCTTGCCCGTTTCTTCCGCGTACAGCCTGGCGTTCGCGGTGGCCTGGCGGCGGCCTCGATACTCGACGGTTCCTTCGGCCCGGACCGCGCCCGTATCCCGGGTCAGCGGCCTCAGGTTCTTGACCTCGAGGGTCTGGGTCGTGTAGGCCTCGCCGAGGGCGAGCGTGGTGTGAACCGCGCAGCCGGCAACCGAGTCGAGCAGGGTCGCCATGAACCCGCCGTGAACGACTCCGATCGGGTTGTAGTGCTCTTCGCCCGGAAGCGCGGAGAAGATCGCGTGACCCTCTTCGACCTCGATCGGGGACATGTTCATCAGGACGGCGATCGGAGCCGGCGGAACCTCGCCATTCATGACCGCCCGCATGTACTCGAGCCCGGCCATTTCCAGGCCTCTGGAGGCCATGGCCATGGGATCCTGCCAATTGAGAGTCAGCGACCGGCTGATCTCCGGCCTCTCCCCGGCCAGCCGGTCAGCGAGTATGCGGGCGGTCTCCCGGGTTGCTCCATCCCGGGTCGATTCGGAATTCACCTGTTTGTCGTCCCCCGGCGAATCGAGCTGAGCTGCCTGGTCTGACCGTCAACCCCGTGGCGGAGATCGGCCATGATCTCGGCATCGCTGACCGTGATCTTCAGTGGCTTGATCTGGAATCGATTTCTGTTTCTCGGGTTGCGCTTCATGGTGTTCCCCTCTCGGGGTCGGTTACGGCCCTGCCTGTAGGACCGCCTTGTGAACTAACCCTATACAAGTAAGTCTGATGATACGACTTACATGAGATATCTCACACAAGGAAGGAATTCATAGGATCGCCCCATGAACTTCGATCTGACCGATGAACAGCGTCTCCTCCAGAACACCGTCCGTGATTTCGCCCGCAACGAAGTGGCACCGGTGGCCGAGGAGCTCGACCGGACCAAGACCTTCCCTTATGAAATCGTCGAGAAACTCG
>JAGQUQ010000154.1 GCA_020438425.1 Solirubrobacterales bacterium | reverse complement strand
TGATCTTCGGCTTCGGCGGCTTCGGCGGGGGCACCGGCAGGCTGAGGACACCGGGTGGCAGCCCGGTACCGTTCCCGTTGCCGTTTCCGTCACCGTTTCCGCCCCCGGCTCCCGGGGCGGCCGGGATCGAAAGGGGCTGGCCGTTGCCACTGGCTTCCCCGTTGCCGGCCGGAGCTTTGGCGGTTCCCTTGTCTTTTCGCCCCTTCAGCTTCGGAAGGTTCAGCCGGCGACCATTCTTCTTCGCCGACCTCTTGCTTCGGCTCGTCGCCCGGGCGGTCGACCGGGAAGGACGCAGAACACTGTCACCGGCACTCTCGGCGCCGGGTTCACCTGACGAGCCATCGGCGCGTCCGTTCTGCCGGGATTCGGGGCCCGACGGGTGCTCTGTCTTTCGGGGAGCCATCAGATGGCGAAAAGTGGGTAAGCGCCTTGGCGAAAGTGGCCATGTAGTGCGCTGTACGTCCTCAAAGAACAACGCGGGCACGACCAAGTAGCGCTGCTCAGTCTAGCATTGACACTCCCGTGTCCAACGTCACTCAAGAACTAGCCGGACCTTCACAGGAAGCCCTGAGTCAGGCCGCGGCGCTGACCCGTTCCGCGGTCGAGGCGCTGCCGGAGGGGCTACTCGCGGCGCAGATAGACCGGGGCAAGCCGCTGAGGATCAAGCTGGGCATCGATCCAACCGCCCCGGACATCCATCTCGGCCACACGGTTGTGCTCAACAAACTTCGCGAGTTTCAGGAGGCCGGGCATCAGGTGGTGTTGATCATCGGTGACTTCACGGCCCGGGTCGGTGACCCCTCCGGGCGATCGGATCAGCGCCCGATGCTCGACCCGGCGGCGATCGACGCCAACGCCCGGACTTTCATGGAGCAGGCTTTCAAGGTGCTCGACCGGGACCGGACCGAAGTCCGCTACAACAGCGAGTGGCTGCGGATGGAGTCGGACCAGCTTTTTGCCCTGATGGCGAGGGCAACCGTGGCGCGTTTGCTCGAAAGGGACGACTTCACCAAGCGCATGGCAGCCAGCGAGCCGATCTCGGCGCTTGAGCTCATGTACCCGCTGCTTCAGGGCTACGACTCGGTGGCAATCGAGGCCGACGTGGAAATCGGCGGTACCGACCAGAAGTTCAACCTGCTCTTCGGCCGGGACATGCAGTCCGCCTTCGACCAGCCCCAGCAGTCGATCATGACCCTGCCGATCCTGGCCGGGATCGACGGCGTCAAGAAGATGTCGAAGTCGACCGGAAACTACATCGGGGTCACCGACCCGCCGGAGGAGATGTTCGGGAAGATCATGCGGATCCCGGATGCGAATCTCGAGGAGTACTGGCAACTACTGTTAAGTGAAGACCCGCCGGCCGGCGAAGGACCGAACGAGGCGAAGCGGGAGCTCGGTCGCAGGCTGGTCGCCCGCTTTCACGACGATGAGGCTGCGGTTGCCGCCGAGGAACACTTCAATCGGCTCTTCGTGCGACACGAAGCGCCGGATGAGGTCGAGGAATTCAGTTTCGGCGAAGATCCGGCTCACCTTCCTGCCCTGATCGCCGGCGCCTTCGGAGTCAGTCGGAGCGAGGGGCGGCGGGCGATCACCCAGGGCGGGGTCAAACTGGACGGTGAAGCCCTGCCCCCGGAGCCGCTCGACTACCCCGCCGCGGAGCTCGACGGCAGGGTGATCCAGCTCGGGAAGCGTCGCTTCAAGCGCCTCGTCAAGGGCGCCTGAACCCGCTCTGCCATGGGATTTGGCTTCCCAGAGCCAAAAGAGAAATCTTTCCCAAACTCCTGGCGGTCCCGCTCGACACTTCCCGGGGAAACCTGTATAGTTCTCCGTCCGCTCAGTCGAGCAGTTTGCCCGGCTGAAGTGCCTCGCGCGGCGAAACCCGCCGCCCGGCGTGCGCGGTCTTTGAAAACTGAGCAGCGTGCATTACTCCGGACGGCTTGTCCGTTTGGATGAATGCATATGAGCCCGATTCGTTCGAGGCATTAGCTTCGGACGATCATTAATTATCCCGTCATATCCGTTGTCGTATTTGTGTACTGACAACATCCCGATATGACACAGCTCTACGTTGAGTAAATAGTTTGAGGAACCCGGTCTTCGGACCGGTTGCCGGCTTCGGCCGGCATTTGATACCTCGCAACATTTTTCACGGAGAGTTTGATCCTGGCTCAGGACGAACGCTGGCGGTGTGCTTAACACATGCAAGT
>JAGQUQ010000153.1 GCA_020438425.1 Solirubrobacterales bacterium | reverse complement strand
TCATTGAGCAGCGGCGGCCTGACCCGGCGGATCGCCTGGGGAACGACGACCAGCCTGAGGGTCTGGATCCGGGTCAGTCCCGTCGCCAGTCCGGCGTCGGTCTGGCTCGGGTGGATCGAAGAAATCCCGGCCCGGTACACCTCGGCAACGTATGAGCTGTAAGCCAGAGAAAGCGCCACTCCGGCGAGGATGACCGGGTCGGTCGGCAGGCCGGCGATATCCAGCGCGGGGATCCCGAAACCGATCAGGTAGACCAGCAGGATCACCGGGACGCCCCGGAACAGGTCGCAGTAGACGGCGGCAAGCATCCGGATCGGGAAGAGCGCGGCGACCGTACTGGTCCGGATCACCGCGACCAGCAGACCGAGAACCAGAACCACCGCCTCGACCACGACGAACAGCTTCACGTCGAGCCAGAAGCCGCTGAGGATGTCGGGAAACGAGGTCTTGAACGCCTCGGCGGAAAAGAAGGTTTCCCGTACGTCCGGCCAGCCGCTGCTGGTGAAGACGAGAACAGCCAGACCGCCGAGGACGAGTACCGAAGAAAGTCCGGCGATCGCCTGACCGCGTCGCGCCTTGGCCTTCTTGGCCTTTTCGCGGGCGGCCCGGCGATCGCCGGTACTGCTTTGAACTGGAGCTTCCGTGATCAGGCCGTTCAGCTGAGCATCGGCGCCTTGGCCGAGTTGCTCATCCACTGGTTGGTGATCTCATCCAGCGTGCCGTCTTCCTTGAGCGAGTCGATCGCCTGATCGACGCAGCTCTTGAGGTCGGAATCCTTGGCCATGAGAGCACCCCACTGGTCTCCGCCTTCCTGCTCGAACTGACCGGCCACAACGGTGCCGGAGAGCTCCGCGTCACGCAGGTAGATGGCGGTCGGAAGATCGACCACGATCGCGTCCACCTGATCCTCCTTGAAGGCGGAAACCACGTCGTTCGAGTTGTTGAAGACCTTGGGGTCGGTCTCGGGCTCGATCTGCTCTTCGACGGCATCGAGGCTGGTCGTGCCGACCTGTACGCCGATCGTGGCGTCCTTCAGCTCGTCGAGGCTGGTGATGCCGTCCAGGTCGGAACCCTTCTTGACCAGCACCGCCTGGTTGGCGGTGTAATACGGAACGGAGAAGGAAACGGCCTTCTCGCGGTCCGGAGTGATCGAGATCTGGTTCAGGTCGAAGTCGAAATCCTTCGGACCGGGCCGGTAGGAGGCGTCGAACGGGACCGTGGCCCACTCGACCTGCGAATCATTGAAGCCGAGCTCGCCGGCGATCGCGTATCCGAGGGCGCTCTCGAAGCCCTTGCCGTTGGTCGGGTCGTCGTCCTCGAAGTAGGGCGGGTAGGCCGGTGAATCTGTTCCGATGGTCAGCACCCCGTCCTTGAAGGTGTTGAGGTCATCCGGCGTGCAGCTGGACGCTGTGGTTGTGGAATCTCCGGACGAGGAACTCTCGCTGGATGAATCGTCATCACTTGAGCCGCAGCCAACGAACAGGGCCAGGGCGAAGATGGCGATCAGAAAAAGGACAAGACGGTTGCGACTCACGTGTATTCCTCCGCAGGTTGAGCGACTGACCCGGGCAGCCTATGCCAATCCAGCGGACCCGTGTCGGAGCGCGGGGATAGAATCGGAGCCGATTTGAGTACCAGTCCGAAAAGCAGCGAGGCGGTCGGCGAAGCCGGTGGTCATCCCTGCGTCGAGATGAGCGAAGGTGTCGCCCGGTACCTGATGGCCCTGTTCGATCTCGGACAGGAGGGCGAACCGCCAACCCAGGCCAGGCTGGCCCGTGAACTCGAAGTCTCCCAGCCCTCGGCTCTCCAGATGGTTCGCCGGATCCGCGAGATGGGTCTGATCAACGAGGACGATCTGGGACTTACCCCGGCCGGCATGAGGTCGGCGCTGGTGTTCACTTCCCGCCGCACGGCCGCGACCGACCTGACCAGTGAAGTGCTCGGACTCGACCCGGAAGAGGCAAGGGCCGAAGCCGAGCATCTGGCCTCCAGCGCCACTCCGGCCTTCGGTCGCAAGCTGGTCGCCTGGCGCAAGTCAAGATCCTGAAACCCTGAGCTGCTGCCGAAGAACCGCGCCCGCGCCGGTTGCGGTTCGCCGGGTCAACTCCGGATCGCCGTGTCGACGGTCATCGGCGAGGACGCGGTCAGATCAGCCCGCTCGAGCGGACGGGGCCGGCCCAGGTAGTGGCCCTGGACGAAATCCACTCCGAATTCGCGGACCATCTCCAGGGTGTTGGCATCCTCCACCTGCTCGGCC
>JAGQUQ010000152.1 GCA_020438425.1 Solirubrobacterales bacterium | reverse complement strand
CAGGATGCCGGCGAAGGCGGGCCCGGCAACCCGGGCGGAATGGACGATCACGCTGTTCAGGCTGACCGCGTTCACGATCCGGTCGGGGCCAACCATCTCCATCACGAAGGCCTGCCGGGCCGGGTTGTCGATCGCAAGCAGGCTTCCCCGGATCAGGATCAGTCCGAAGATCATCATCGGCGTGACCAGGCCGGTCGCGGTCAGGCCGAGCATCACCAGCGGGGGCACGATCAGGAGTGCCTGCGTGACCATGAGCAGGTCGCGCTTGGCAAACCGGTCCGCCAGTGATCCTCCGAGGGCTCCGAACAGCATGATCGGGAGGAACTGGAGTGCGGTGGCGATCCCGACCGCGAATCCGGAACCGGTCAGGCTGAGGATCAGCCAGACTTCGGCAACGGTCTGCATCCAGTTCCCCGAGAGGGAAACGACCTGTCCCTTGAAGTAGCGGCGGTAGTTGGGAACCGAGAGGGAGTCGAAGGACCGCCGCAGGGCCGCGATCAACTCCCCTCCCGGTGGTCCGGCACCGGGCCCCCGGAGAGAATGTTGCCCTCTGCGGGCAGGCTGAACTCGCCCGTCCGGTGGCTTTCCAGCGCCGAGGAGAGGATTTCGGCGGCTCTGGCGAGTGTGTCCGCGTCTTCCTGCGGCATTTCCTCGATCAGGTTGGCCAGCCAGGCGCTCTTTCGCGAACGATGCTCGACCAGGTAACGATGCCCCTCCCCGGAAAGGGAAATCAGGCTGGATCTGCCGTCCTCCGGGTCCTGGTTGCGCTCGATCAGCCCGGCTTCGGCCAGCCGATGGATGGCGCGGGTCATGGTCGGGCGCTGGACGCCCTCGATTCGGGCCAGTTCTCCCGGGGTCACGACCTTGTTCCGCTCGATCGAAGCAAGGGTTGCGATCACCGTCGGGGACAGACCGCCACCCGCTTCCTGCCTGAGCCGGCGGGCCGTACGGGTGATTGCAAGCCGCAGTTGATCGGCTGTCTGACGATCTGTCTGATTCTTTGTCTGACTATTTGTTTCTGGCTCTGTCACTAGCTTTGAAGCTTTCTGCTCGATTCCGGGAGGCTCGACCTGGTCCGAACCGTCCCGACAGGCTGTCAGGGGGACCGGGGCCTCAACCGAAAGATTGTTCACTACGCTAATTAGTTTAGCGAATTACTTTCAGTTAGTCAACCCTGTCGATCCAGCGGATTCGCGACGCCGAGCCCGGGGTCCGTTCGGGAAAAGCGATGCGATTACAGGCTCATTCCCACCCACGTCGAACCGGAACCTTGATGAGCGACCTCGACGATCAGGACAACCCGCAGGAACACCGCTTCAGAAAGACCTTCGAGGCCGAGCTGACCGGTGGCGTGATCCCGGACAACGGGGTCGAAGGCCCCCGCGCGATAAAGGCCGAGCGCATCATGAACGGACCGCTGATGGTCGCGGCCGCCCTCACCCTGCCCAGCGTCGCCCTGTCCGAGGCGCATGTGGGTGGGCCCCTGGAAGTGATTGCCCAGGTCCTCAATTGGGGTATCTGGATCGCCTTCGCTGTCGAGTTCGTCGTGATGCTGGCCCTGGTCCCTGATCGAGGGAAGTACTTGAGGCATCACCCGGTCGAGATCATCGTCGTCTTCCTCACCCCGCCGATTCTCCCGCCCGGCCTCCAGAGCCTGAGGGCGATCCGCCTGCTTCGACTGCTGCGCCTGCTCAAGCTGGCCCAGCTCTCAAACCGGGTGTTCTCGAACGAGGGCCTCCAGTACGCCGCGCTCTTGACCCTGCTCGCGGCAGTCGCCGGAGGTTCGGTCTTCCGGGCATTCGAGGCCGGCAACCAGAGGCTCACCGAGTGGGAAGGCGTCTACTGGGCCTTCACCGCGATGACCACGCTCGGCTCCGAGTACACGGCGACCACCCTCGGCGGCCAGATCACTGCCGTGGTGGTGTTGCTGGTCGGAATCACGTTCATCGCCATGCTCACCGGCGCAATCGCCCGACGCTTCCTCAACCCCGGAACCGACCAGCAGTAGAAAACCGGTGGGTCGGATTTCCGGCCCCGGTGACGAAAATCCGACCCACTGCCTGGTCGCGGACCCGGCTGGCGAGACTCGTGGGTCGGATTTTCGGCCCTGCTGCCGGTTATCCGACCCACTGCCTGGTCGCGGACCCGGCTGGCGAGACTCGTGGGTCGGATTTTCGGCCCTGCTGCCGGTTATCCGACCCACTGCCTGGTCGCGGACCCGGCTGGCGAGACTCGTGGGTCGGATTTTCGGCCCTGCTGCCGGTTATCC
>JAGQUQ010000151.1 GCA_020438425.1 Solirubrobacterales bacterium | reverse complement strand
GCAAGGGCGACGAAGAGGTCCAGGTCGCCATCACCATCGATGTCGGCCGGGGCGATCGACTGACCGGATGCCGGGGCGTTGATCACCTTGCCGGCCGAAAGCTCGATGTTCACCGGGGCGCCGAAGCTCCCGTCACCGTTGCCGGGAAAAACCTGGAACTGGTCGTTTGTCGAGGGTGTGGTTCCAGGTACCTGGACCAGTAGATCCTGGTCCCCGTCCTCGTTGAAATCTTCCGGGACGATCTCTCCGATCGGGGAGCCGGCGAGCAAAGTCGCCTTGCTGGTCCAGCCACCATTGGCCCCGGCCATCCGGATCCGGACGCCGCCGGTGGCCGATGTCGATGAACCGATCGCGAGATCGTCGAGCCCATCATCATCGAGGTCGACCGGTCGCACCAGGCCGCCCTGGCCGGTGTCAGTGATCGGACTTCCGGAGCCCGGGCTGAAGGCGAGGTCCGCCTCGGCAACTCCGGGAACTGCGAACGCGCAGGCAAGAACCATCGCGAGAACACACGGACGAAACTTCACTCTTCTCCCTCAACCTTTCGGGTTGGCTTTCCCTAAGCCCGAGGGATTGTGACGGACCTTGCGGTCGGCGGCGTTACGAGTTTGAGATGTCCCGCGGCCGGCGGCTCTTCGCCTGGCCGAAATCGAGTTTCGTGGTGCCCGAGCGGCTGGCGATCGTCTTGCCTGCGTGGACCACCGAGACGGTGCTCTTGAGCGGCTTGCCACGCTTGGTTTGATGGGCCCGGATGTTGATCGTGATGTTCTTGCGGCGGGTCTTGCCGGCCGGGATGTCGGGCAGTTTGATCGACCTGGCAGCCTTCGCCTTGCCGGTCTTCCCCTGGGTCGCCTTGTACTTCAGTGTCGCTCCGGAAAGGGTGCCGGTGCCGGTGTTCTTGACCGTCACCGAAACCTTCAGCTTGAACTTCTTGTTCTTGAGCCTGGCCTTCTTCGGCGCCTTCACCGAAACGCTCGCCTTGAAGGTGGGGGCCGCGACCGCGTTGCCGGTCAGGGCGACCTCGACCACGCCGCCGGTGGTTTCCGCGGTCAGGGTTGCCGCCCGGGAACCGGGGTTGCCGCTCTTCGGGTCGAAAGTGACTGTGATCTGACACGTCTCGTTTGGCGGGATCGGGGCCGAGCAGACACCGGTTGCGGACAGGTCGAAAGCATCCGGGTCGGGACCTTCAATCTTCAGAGACTGGACGGTCACCGGGTCGAGACCGGTTGAGGTCAGGCTGAAAGTTCGAGTGCTTCGCAGGCCGTTCAGGCCGATCGTCGCGCTGCCGAAGTCAAAGCTCTGGACGTCAAACTCCGCCGCGGGGGAGGTTCCGTTGCCGGTCATCTCGACCGTTTCGTCGAAAGAGTCCGGGTTGTACGCGCCCGTGTACGCGAGGAAATCACGCCTTTCGTCGGGACCGAAGTTGACCGTCCACGAGCAGGTCTGGCCGACCGGAATCGTTGCGTTCGAGCAAGTGTCGTTCGAGATCGAGAACCGCTCGTTGTCCTCGTTGTACGGACCGTCGACCCAGGTCGACTCGATTTGCAGCGGAGCGTTTCCATTAGACGTGACAGTGATCGTCTTGCTGCTCGTGCTGCCGACCGGGGTGTCGTCGAACTGGAAGTCACCGGTGTCGAGGCTGCCGGCTCCCTGGAGCGCGGTTCCCGACAGCGGAATCACCTTGGTCGCTACCTGCGCGTTGGTGCCGATCTGAAGCTGGGCATTTCGGCCCGGTGTATTGCCGGAGTTCGGCGAGAACTCGACCTCGACATCGCAGGTTTCATCGACCGGGAGCTCGTCGGGGCAGTCGTTGTCAACAATCTCGAAGTCGCTCTCGGAATCGTTGGCGATCAGGAAATCGTTCAACGCCAGCGTGGTGGAGCCGGAAGAGGTGATCGTGAAAGTCTGGAATTCCGAGCTGCCGACGTTGACCGGGCCGAAGTTCTCGCTGGCGGGACTCACGCTGATCTGCGGGTTGATCACGTCGAACTCGAGGTCGACGCTCTGCGGACTGAGGTAACCGTCGTTGTCCACGTTGAGCGAAGCGTTGGCGAAGTGGCCGGCCGTGCTTCCAGCATTCAGGGTCAGCTCCATCGTGCAGGAGTCGTTCGGGGCGAGGTTGCGGTTCGAGCATCCGTCGTTGGTGATCGAGAAGTGGCTGGCGTCATCGCCGGTAATGCTCGTGAGGTTGGAAATGAACAACACGGCATCACCGGTCGAGGTGATGGTCAGCGTCCGGGTCGAGGTCGAACCGGTGAACTGATTGCCGAAGCTGATCGGGAAGGGGTCGAAACTGGCCGCCGGGGCCACCACATTGGC
>JAGQUQ010000150.1 GCA_020438425.1 Solirubrobacterales bacterium | reverse complement strand
GAAGGCGAAAGTCCGCCGCGGAACGAAGGCGATTCTGCTCGCGGGCGCCTCCGAACCGGTGACCGCCACCTACAGGTGGGCGAGATGTATCGGACCCCGCAGCAAGCCCTGCCTGCAGATCAGGAATTTCGGCATCCCGCGCCGGATCGAGATGAGCGAAGGCAGCAACCGGGTGGCTCTGCCGACCGGGGCACTCAGGCCCGGGATCTGGAATCTGCTCCTCACCCCGGTCGACCGGGCCGACATCACCGGCAGGAGCGCCCGCCTCGGGTTGAGGGTGATCAGGCCCCGCCGCTGAGCGCTTCACCGAGCCGGTTGGTGAACTTTCCGGGCTTGACCGAGTAAACCTCAGCGCCCAGGTCCAGGCAATCCCGAACCTCTTTGGCCCGGAACCCGTCGATGGCTTTCGCCAGCAGCCGGGCGTCTTCCGTTTCGAGATCCCGACCCTCCAGATCCGCCTTCAGCACGTCGAGGTCATGCAGGTCGCCGAGCAGGTCGGCCAGTTCTTCGGCTCCCTTGCGGGTCTGGCTGAACATCTCGGGCAATTCCGGTTCGAGGATCTCAAGCTGGTAGCGCAGGTCCTTGGCCCGCTTTCGCCAGTCGTGGAAGGCCTCGACTTCATCGCTCGACCGGGCCTTCTTCATCGCCTTGCGGCCCCGGCGGTAGCCGCGACCCGCGTTACCGGCCACCGCTTCATCCTGTCCGACCAGCTCCCGGCCGCGAAAGCAGCGGGCAACCGCGTCGATCGATCTCGCCACCTCGGCGAGCCCTTCCGGAGTGATGTCTCCGCGATGGCCTGCCGCTTCGGTTTCGAGCTCGCCGCGCCAGTCGCCGGCTCCGTCGAGGTCGGATTCCCCGACCGTGACCTTTTCCAGCGTGCCCAGTTTCACTTCGGCGTCGCGGGCCCCCGAGAGGTGCGCCGATGCGTCCCGGCAGGCCCGGTTGGCCTCGCTCCGCTCATCGTCCGGGATGACTCCCCGTAGCAGCCGCAGGGCCGAGCGAACCTTTTTCAGGCTCTTGCGTGCTTCGTGGACATGCCCGGCGGAATCCGCAGAGGCGCCGGCGCTCCGAACTTCGGCCGCGGCCTGGGAGGCCCGCGCCGTGATCACCCGGCAGACACCGGTCGCCGCCTCTTCCCCGGGTCGAAGCCGGAACTCGAGGCGTTTCTCGGGTGCGCCGGAGGCGGCGAGGCTCTGGTTTGCCCAGGCCCGGTCACCGGTCAGTTCCCTGCCGAACCAGGCCGGGGGTTCGAAATTCCTGGCCGCCCCTTCAGACTCGAACTCGACCTCGACCACCCGGACCCCCTCCAGTCCGCCGGAGTACTCGTCGAGTTCGGCCACCAACCGGCCATCGAGGTCGATCTTCCGGCGCACCTTCTCGACCCGGTGCCCGACCGTGTCGGCCCAGAGTTCGTCGAAGGTCGCCTGGTCGAGATCGACCTCGGTCTCCCGCCGGGACTCGCCGTGGCCGTTCTTGACGGTCAGTGTGAACCGGTCACCAGCCCGCCTCAGGCGGACCTCGGACTCCTCGTCGATCGCGAGGTAGCCCTGATCGATCGAAACTCCGGACGGGCCCGTGAGCCCGTCCGGCACATCAAGAGCGAGAAACTTCCGCTCTACCTCAGACTTCGACGAGGATGGCATCGCCCTGGCCGCCGCCTGAACAAATCGCCGCACAGCCGAGACCGCCGCCGCGGCGCTGAAGCTCGCGGACGAGAGCGCCGATAACCCGGGCGCCTGAAGCACCGATCGGGTGGCCGAGAGCGACCGCGCCACCGTTGACGTTCATCTTCCCGGGATCGAGGTCGAGCATCTTGATCGTGTTCAGGGTGACCGAAGCGAAGGCCTCGTTGACTTCCCAGAGATCGACCTCGGCCGGGCTCTTGCCGAGCTTGTCGAGGGCGGCCTTGGCGGCCAGAGCCGGGGTCTTTGCGAGGCAGGCGTACTCCTCGCCGATCTGGCCGTAGCCGACGATGGTCGCCATCGGGGTCTTGCCGTTGGCCTCGGCCCACTCCTCGGAGGCGAGCACCAGCGCGCCGGCCCCATCGTTTACGCCCGGGGCGTTGCCGGCGGTGTGGGTGGCGTCGTCGCCACCGATCGCCCGCAGCTTGGCGAGACTCTCGGCGGTCGCCTCGGGGCGGATTGCCTCGTCGGCTTCCACCACCGTGTCGCCCTTGCGCCCCTTGACGGTCACCGGAACGATCTCCTCGGCGAGGACTCCGGACTTCTGGGCCTTGTCGGCCAGTTCATGCGAACGGGCGGCGAAACGGTCCATGTCCTCACGTTCGATGCCGAGTTCGTTCGAGACGCCACTGGCCTCGTTGATCATCTGGAGGTGGGTGAAGGGGT
>JAGQUQ010000014.1 GCA_020438425.1 Solirubrobacterales bacterium | reverse complement strand
GTCCCGGTCGTCGTAGAGAACATCGAAGCCGGCCTCGAGCAGCTGCTCGTACAACCGGTCTGCCTCGACCCGTTCGGGTTCGTCGGCCTTCGCGAGCGAGACGAGACTGATCTCCCAGGGGGCCAGGCTGGCCGGCCAGGACAGTCCGTTCTCGTCCGCATACTGTTCGGCCGCGGCGGCGATGATCCGGGCCGGGCCGATCCCGTAGCAACCCATCACTACCGGCTTTTCCTTGCCGTCCTCGTCAAGGAAATTCGCTCCGAGCGGCACCGTGTACTTGGTGCCGAGCTTGAAGATGTTGCCGATTTCGATTGCCGGTTCAAGGCTTACCGCCTGGCCGTCATCAGTCGTGTCGCCTTCGACGACGGTGCGAATGTCGACTTCTTCAAAGGCGAAATCCCTGCCCGGTTCGACCCCCTTGAGGTGAAGGTCGGGCCGGTTGGCTCCGGCGACCAGACCGCCACCGGCTATGGCCCGGTCCTTGACGATCCGTACCGAGGCACCGACCGGCCCGATGAAGCCGGGCGGACCAAGCTTTTGCTCGATCTCGTCTTCGCGGGCAAACCGGGACTGGACGCCAAGCGCGCCGGCCAGCTTGATCTCGTTCAACTGATGATCGCCGCGCAGCAGAGCGAGTACGAACTCGCCGGCATCGGTAATCACCGGGACCGACTTGATCAGGACTCCGGGATCCACACCGAGGGCGCCGGCAACCGCCTCGACCGTCTTCAAGCCCGGAGTTTCGACTTCGGCAGGAGAATCGAGAGTCTCCCTGCCATCGACCGGACGCGGATTGGCCGAAGCGACTTCAAGGTTGGCCGCATAACCCGGTGCCAGGACGATGGTGTCTTCGCCGGCACCACAGGGCGCCATGTACTCGTGAGCTCCCGATCCGCCCATCATGCCGACGTCACTTTCGACCCGGTACCAGCGCAGACCGGCCCGGTCATAGATCCGGTCGTAGGCCTCGATGCAAAGGTCGTAGGTCTCGTCGAGCCCGGCTTCGTCCCGGTCGAAGCTGTAGGCGTCCTTCATCATGAATTCGCGGGTTCTGAGGACGCCGGCCCTGGGACGCGGTTCGTCCCGCTCCTTGGTCTGGATCTGGTACAGCAGCTGGGGCAGGTCGCGGTAGGAGCGAACCTCGCGCGAAACATGACCGGTCACGCATTCCTCGGCGGTCATTGCCAGCACCATCGGTGAACCCTTGCGATCCTCCAGCTTGAACATCTCGTCGATGCCGTAGCGGCCGGTCTTCTGCCAGGGCTCGGCCGGCTGCATGATCGGCATCGAGATCTCCTGCCCGCCGATCCTGTCCATTTCCTCGCGGATGATCTGCTCGGCCTTGCGGTGCGACCTGAGCCCGGCCGGAAGATAGGTCCAGAGACCGGCGCCGACCTGGCGGATCATCCCTGCTCTGACCAGCAGTTTGTGGCTGATCGCCTCGGCGTCGGCGGGCGGATCCTTGAGCGTGGGCAGCAGTGTTCTGGAGAGCCTCGTCATCGAGGTCGCAGACTACCGGCCCGGCCCGGCCCCGATCAGCCCGGGCGGATCCGGACCAGCGCCATCCCCTCGGTGTGGCCACCGCCAGTCGCGACGATCCGGCCCCGCCGGTCGATCAGGAGGTCGGTGGCCATGGCTCCGAGACCCGAATCCTCCGGGGCGAAAAGCCCCCGTCGAAAGAAACTGCGGTCGAGCGCCCCGCCTGGATTGAGCCGGAAAAGTCCAAACCGCTGGTCGTATCGGCCACCGACCACGATCTTCCCGTCATCCTGGATTGCGATGCGGGTGGTGGTCATCCGTTTTGGCAGCCGGGGCTTCGCCATTCCCTTGCGTCCGAAGCTTCGGTCGAGCCTGCCGCTCTTCAGGAACCTGAGCACCACCGGCTGCGGGCGGTTGTAGTTGTACAGCGGCCGGATGTAACCGGCGACCAGAACCCTGCCCTTGCGGTCGAAGTCCACCCCGGTCGCATACGAGCAGCCGCACTGGTTCTCGGGGTCGGGCACCTTGTCCAGGTTGAGGGTGAGGATCCCGTCTCCGTGGAAGCTTCGGTCCGGGACGCCGTTGGCCCTGAACCGGTACATCGCGAAGTGACGGTCGATACTGCCGACGGCCAGGACCTTCTGGTGCCTGAGAGGTCTGGCTTCGGCGAGTTCACTCTCATAGAAGCTCTTGTCTCCCTCCTTGTTGATGGTCCGGGGCCGGACCTCGACCGCTCCCTTCAGGCCGGAACTATTGCCCCGGTTGCCGCTGAAGGTGGGGTCGAGCCTGCCCCGACGGGTCAGGCGCATGACGAGTGCCCGGGACCGGTACCCGCGGTAGCTCTGACCACCGATCACCACCCGTCCCTTTCCGTCGAGGGAGATCGAACTTGCGTCGGCCCGGTGGATCGTGGTGCATCCCTGGCAGCCTTTGGACGGGTAGGGCACCCTCAGGCATGGTTCGGACCGGCCACGGTCCCCGAATCCGATTTTCAGCGCCCCGTTCGGGAAAAAGCCGGAAGCGACAACGCAGCCGCCGGAGATTCCTCCATACCCGGCCGTGAAGATTCCGCCCCGCTTACCGACCGCCAGGTCGGTTCCCATACCGAGGAGCTCGGTCTTGGTCGGATGCCAGCTCGGGAGCCCCCTCGTGTACCTGATGCCCTGGTTGGCGAAGTCGCGGTCCAGCCTGCCGCCCGGGTTGAGCCTGGCAATCAGGAGATCCGCCGGGTAGTTCGATGACTCGTTGCCGAGCACGAGCAGGTCTCCGGCGCCTGTTTCGGCGAGCGCCCTGGCTCCGCCGGTGAAGTTCGCGTGAGGTGGCTTGCTGGTGATCGAGACCACACCGCCCTCGCCGAAACCCCGGTCCAGCCTGGCCTTGCCCGAACTGGACGGGACAAAGAGCGCCAGAACCGCCAGCGCGGCCAGGAATGCGGTCGTTCCTCCGTGAATTCTCATGCCTTTACAACCCGACTTCCGCTTCGGCGACTCGGTAAAAGGATGGCGCATTGCCGCCTCCCCGGATCCGGGTCTCCCGGGACAGTGCTTCAGCGGTGGATTCGTCCCAAATCAGCCTGAGTCCCCGATCGCCGAGAAAGGTCTCAATCGTCGCCGGGTCGAGCCCGTAGCGGAACGGCTCGCCCACCCTGGCGACCTGGGCGCTCCAGGGTGGCTGGCCGTCGCCGCTTTCTCTCAGCAGCGCGACGTCGACATAAGTGAAGACAAGCCGGCTCCCTGTAGCTCCCGTTCCCGATATCCACTCCAGCGTCGAGTCCACGGCCTCCGGAGTCAGGTAGCTCAGCACTCCTTCCCAGATGAAGACCGACCTTCTGCCTGTGCCGAATCCGGCCCGCTCCAGCGGCATCCCCACGCCTTCCTCGAGCAGGTCGAAGGGGACGTAAGTGACGTTCTCCGGCAGGACGCCGTCCCTCTCCACCAGCCGCGACTTCTTTCGTTCCTGGGTCGGCGGCTGGTCCAGTTCGAATACCGGCACAGACATCGCGGCGGGCAATCTGAGTCCTCGCGTGTCGTATCCGGCCCCGAGAATCGCGACCTGCCCGGCTCCGCCCTCCAGAGCGGCAGAGACCGAATCGTCGATCAGTTTTGTCCGGATCACCGCCGAAGGCCGAGAACCGGGCCAGTTCCGGTCGATGTATGAGCAAACCAGCCGCTGCCCGGCACGATTTCCTGAGAGCCTTGCGCCGACCTTCAGCTTTCCGTCAAGAAAGCACTCGGCATAGGGATCGTCGAAAAGGCGATCACGTTCGGCCCGAGCCGACTCGACAGCCCGGAACATCGCCACATACTCAGCCGTCCTGCTGGGGCCGTCAGCCACGGATCAACCGACCTTGGCGTCGGTGGGGGTCGGCAAGTGCTGCCGACGACGTTTCGGGCCGAGGAGGCAGTACTTGCCGACCCCCACCCAACCGATCATGCCCGGGTGAACCGTCGTCCCGCGGTCGGTGAAACGTCTTCGTCAACGAGAAGTTTGTCGTTTTCTTCCTTCTGCGAAGCCTCGTGCTCCATCCTGGCGATCTTCTCGGGAGTGAGGTCCCCGGCGTTCTCGTCTTCGATCTTCTTGACCCAGGCTTCGCCTTCCGCCGATTCCCGCTCGTCGAACTCGACCTGGCCACCTCGATCCAGCGAGAGGTCGATCTGCTCGAAGAGAGTGTCAACAAGCTGGGAAGTCGGAACCTTCTTGATCGCCTTGCCCTTGGCGAAGACCACGCCTTCGTTCTTGGCGCCGGCGATTCCGAAGTCGGCGCCCTTGGCCTCTCCGATGCCGTTCACGGCGCATCCCAGCACCGCCACTTCGATCGGCTCTTCGTAGGTCTCGAGCCGCTGTTCCACTTCGGCGACGACCGCATCCATGTCGAACTGGAGCCGGCCGCAGGTCGGACAGGCGATCAGGACCGGTCCCCGTTCCCGCAGCTTGAGTGCCTTGAGGATCTCCCAGGCGACTTTGACCTCCTCCTCGGCGTGGAAGGTCGAGAGGCTGATCCTGATCGTGTCACCGATGTCGTCGGCGAGCAGGGCTCCAAGTCCGACCGCGCTCTTCAGTGAGCCTGACCACTTTGTTCCGGCTTCGGTGATCCCGAGGTGGATCGGGTAGGGAATCTTCTCCGAGAGCAACCGGTTCGCGGCGATCGTGTTCGGCACGTTGGTCGACTTGATCGAAACCTTGAAGTTGGTGAAGTCGAGCCCTTCCATCAGGTCCACGAACTCGACCGCGGCAGTTACCAGTGCCTCCACCGGGTTCTCCCGCTCGAGCGTGTGAAGATGCTTGGGCAGCGAGCCCGAATTGACTCCGATTCGCATCGGGGTGCCGCGTTTGTTCGCCAGTTCGGCGACTTCGGCGACCTTCTCGCGACCGCCGATATTCCCCGGATTCAGGCGAATGCAGTCCGCCCCGGCTTCGATCGCCTTCAGCGCCAGGGTGTGGTTGAAGTGGATGTCCGCGATGATCGGGATCGGCGACTGCTTGACGATCGTCTTCAGCGCCTCGATGTCCTTGTCGCGAGGGACCGCAACCCGCACGATGTCGGCTCCGGCCTCGGCGACCTTGTTGATCTGGTCCATCGTCGCCTCGAGGTTCGCGGTCTCGGTCTTGGTCATTGTCTGGACCGCGACTGGCGCCCCGCCCCCGACCGGAACCCGGCCGACGAATATCTGTCTTTTCGATGCCACTAGGACTGCAGGCTACCGGTCCGGTCACACCCGAAGACCTTCTGGGTGACCAAAGTGGCCCAGGAGACCCTTGAGGTCACCCGGAATCCGTTTATCTACCTGCCCAGGCTTCCAGAACCCATCCCAGATCTTCGGATGAGGCGGCAGGATCGACGATCAACTGCCTGGAGTCCGGCTCGTTGGCCTGGCCGGTGATCCGCCGGGCCGCCGAACTGATTCCCCGTTCCAGGGCGCCCGGCTTGCGTTTGGTCAGGATGCCCCGGTCGATCCTCGAATCCGCTTCGTGAACGAGATTGAGACCGAGCGCGTTGGCCCCTCCCGCCCACTCCATGCTCGCCGCAATGGCAGAGTTGAAATCGCCCAGTCCGACCTCGGTCGCTGCTCTCAGTGCGATCGGTGCCGCCGCAACCTGGGTCACGGCCAGAACCGGGTAGATGACCGCGGCCTGGCAACGGACCGGATCGATAAGGCCCGGCCAGGAACCGTCGTCGCGCTGGAGCGAGAGCAGGGCGCCGGCCAGTCGGTCGGCCTCGTTCCGCAGGTCTTCCTCGCCGGCCCTGACCAGCTGGACCAGAGCGTGAAGCAAATGGAACTGGCCGCTCACCGGGACCGCAGTTCCGAGCCGTCGCGCGTGGACGTCCCGGGAGAGACCGCCCGGGGTGAGGCGCGAGAGGAGCTCCGATTTGACCTCGCTGATCAGCGCGGTGGCCGGGTCACCAGTCAACACCGCAGTCTCGGCCAGGCCGGAAGCCAGCCAGGCGAGCTGCTCGGTCGACACCTTTTCCAGTCCGCCGACGGTGGCTCGCCGAATGAGTCCGTCGATCTCGTTGATCGCCGATCCTCCCGCCCGTGATTCCGCCCATAGAGCCAGTCCGAGTTCCCCGGGGTTGACTCCGGCACCACCGAGGTCACCGAGGATCCTGGTCCTCAGCGCCCCGGTCGAGAAGGGCTGGTCGGCTTCCGACTCTTCAACCCGCAGCAGCCCGAGCAGGACCACGATCCCCGCCTGCAGAGCCGTGGCCGGCGCAGTCTCGTCCTCCACCCCTTCGATCCGCGGAGTAGCCCGAAACAACCCGCTGGCCACCTGCAACTCAGGCAACCGCTCGAGCGCAATACGTTCAAGTGACCGGGGCTCAATCATGTGTTCGAGGATATAGCCGATGCTCCAGGAGCCGGAATCCCGAAGCCCCGCCTCCCCGGGCTCCAGGTCTAGGAGTAAAGGTCCTCGATCTCGTTCTCGTACTTCTCGGCGATCGGCTTCCGCTTCAGCTTCATGGTCGGAGTCAGTTCGTCGCCGCCTGGCAGCCACTCGCCCGGGATCAGCTTGAACTTCTTGATCTGTTCGACTCTCGCCATCTTGCCGTTGGCTTCCTCCACGGCCGCCGTGATCGCCGCTTCGACCCGCTCGTCGCCCGCCAGGTCCTCGAAGGAGCCCTCGATTCCGTTCTGGCTGGCCCAGACCGGAGCGAAATCCGGATCGAGCACGATCAGGGCCACGTTGTAGGGGCGGCCGTCACCGACCGTCACGGCCTGGTTGATCAGGGGCGAAGAAACCTTGATCTGGGCTTCGATGTTGGCCGGAGACATGTTCTTGCCGGCGGCGTTGATGATCAGTTCCTTCTTGCGGTCGAGGATGGTCACGTATCCGTCCTCGTCGATCTCTCCGATGTCGCCGGTCAGCAGCCAGCCGTCGACGATCGTCTCGGCCGTCTTCTCCGGCTTGTTCCGGTACTCCTTCATCACGAAGGGACTGCGGCAGAGCAGTTCACCGTCTTCGGCCACCCGCATCTCCACCCCGGGCACCGGTGGTCCCACCGTGCCGATCTTGATTCTGGAAGGCGGGTTGACGGTGATCACGCCACAGGTTTCCGAGAGCCCCCACAGTTCCCCGACCGGGATTCCGATCGCGTGGAAGAACTCCAGCACTTCCACCGGGGTTGGCGCAGCCCCGGCACTGACCGCGACGGCCTCGTCGAAGCCGAGCGCCACCCGCAGGTTGGAGAAGAGCGCCTCGTCCGCAGCAGCCACGCCGGCTGCCAGTTCGGCCGGCACTTCCTGGCCTGCCTGCTCGAGCCGGACCTTCTGGATCGCCGCGTTGAGACCGGCCTGGGCCTTCTCCCGCTGTTCGTCAGGCAGGCTGGCCAGGTTCGTTTCGAGGCCGGCCTTGAGCTTCTCCCAGATCCGGGGCACGGCGAAGAACCAGGCCGGACGAACCTTGGGCAGGAACTCGATGATCCGCTTCGGGTCCGGGCAGATGTGGACCTCGAGACCATGCAGTACGGGCGTGTAGTAGTTGGCGCCCCGTTCGGCGATGTGTGCGGCGGGCAGCCAGGAGATCACCTTGCCGCCATCCGGCGGGATCTCGAGCACCGAATGCATGACCGTGGTCAGCATCGTCATCAGATTGCCCTGGGTGAGCAGAACGCCCTTCGGCGGACCGGTGGTCCCCGAGGTGTAGATCAGGGTCAGGGGATCGTCGAGACCGACTTCCGCGGCAAGCGGCCCGGGATCGAAATCCGGGTCCATCGCCTCGAGCTCGGCCATGGTCAGGTCCCCGCCGTCGCCATCGAGCACAACGACTCTCTCCAGGTCCGGGAGGCTCTTTCTCGCCTCGAGCAGGTTCGGGAGAAAGGCCTGCTCGGTGATGATCATCCTGGTACCCGAGTCCTCGACCACGTACTGGATCTGGTCCGGCGCAAGGGTCTGGTAGATCGAGAACGGGAGGGCGCCAATCGAGACGGCCGCGAGATCGATCGGAATGAAATCCGAGCGGGCACCGAGCAGCATGCCGACCCGGTCACCACGCTGAACGCCGAGCGCGTTGAAGCCGCCCGCTATCGCTCGAACCCGTTTGTCGACGTCATTCCAGCTGAGCTCAACCCCTTCGTCCTCGGACTTGATCGCCAAAGCGTCGCCCTTGCGGGCTACCGTGTTCCGGAACGCCTCGTAGAGGTTCTTGAATTCCGGCTCAACGGCGGGACCTCCGTCGAACTCGGTCACCGTCTCGGTCGTCTGCACCTGCTCCTCCTCTGTTCTCTCCACAAGAACTACGGGGGAAATGTATCCCAGAGAGGCCAACAGGCAAATAGGGGCTATTCCCTAGCTAGACGGAGCCGACCCGTCCACTATTGGTTTCTGCGGGTCGGCGGGTTCCACATGGAGGGCGGGTCGGACCCCGCCCGACTCATTAACGGACATTGAAACCTTCGCCTGTCAGACGGCCAATGTCGTTATTGAGGCCGAGCAGGAAGAGTCCTATGACCAGGGCAAACCCGATCAGACCGGCCCGTTCCATTACCGCGAAGGGCACCGGTCTGCCCCGAACCTTCTCGACCACGCTCCAGAAGATGTGCCCGCCGTCAAGCGGCAGGAACGGGAAGAGGTTGATGATGCCGAGCGAGAGGCTGATCAGGGCGATCAGGGTCAGGGCCTCCCTCGCCCCGACGTCAACCGCCTGCCGGGTCACTTCGTAGGACCCGACCACGCCGGAAAGCTGGTCTCGCTGTTCCTTCTCGTACAGGCGCGAAAGGGCCGAGACGGTGCTCGATGTAACGAACCACATGTAGTCGAGGGAGATCCTGGCCGCCTCGACCGGACCGGGATTCGCGTCCTCGAGCCCGAAGGCGAAACCGAGCCGGCTGCGTTCGACGGCAGCGTCATAAACCGGCGTGATCCGGAGCGTCTTCTCCACCCCGTCCCGCATCACCACGACCGTGGCCGGTTCAGCCGCCTTGCAGCCATCTACCTGCTTGCCGGCGCAGCGATGGGAGTTGATCTGGTCGGCGATCTGTTCCTGGCCGCCGCTGACCCCGTCAACCGAGACGATCCGGTCTCCGGCCTCCAGCTTGGCCGCGGCCGGAGTGCCGGCCTGGATCTGCTCGACGTTCTGGCTCGGCTGCTGGATTCCGAAGGCGAGCATCCAGAGGATCAGGAAGGCGAGCACGATGTTGACTGCCGGACCTGCCCCGATCACCACGATCCGCTTCCAGACCGGCTGGTGGTAGTAGCCGCGGGCGGCGATCTCCGGTGGAAGCTCCTCGTCCGGGTTCATGCCGGTGATCCGCACGAAGCCGCCCAGCGGGATCGCCCCGATTCCGTACTCGGTCTCTCCGCGCTTGATCGAGACCAGTTTCGGCGGGAAGAAGAGGAAGAACCTCTCGACCCGCATGCCGGTCGCCTTGGCCGCGAAGAAGTGCCCTGCCTCATGGAGGACGATCAGGGCGCTGAAAGCGAGGAATGCTACGAAGAAGCTCAAAGTGAGATCGGAACCGTTGGATCAGTTCAGACCGGAAATGATCTCAGAAGTGCGTTCCCGGCTTGCTTCGTCGACCGCGAACAGCTCCTCGAAGTCCCTGGCCGGGCCGCTCCCGACATCGTCCAGCGTCTTCTCGATCACTCTTGGAATGTCGTTGAAGGCAATCTCTCCCTCAAGAAAGGAAGCCACCGCGACCTCGTCAGCCGCGTTCAGGACGCAGGGGGCGATGCCACCGGATTCGCCGGCTTCCCGGGCCAGCGCGAGGCACCGGAAGGTCTCCGGATCGGGCTCTTCGAAGTCGAGCCGGCCGACCTTGGCCAGGTCGAGGCGCTCGACCGGCACTTCCGCCCGCTCCGGCCAGGTCAAGGCGTAGGCAATCGGGACTCGCATGTCCGGGTAGCCGAGGTGGGCAAGGGTGGCGCCGTCCTTGAGGTCGATCAGGGAGTGAACGATCGACTGTGGATGAACCACGACCCCGATCCGGTCGTAGGGCAGGTTGAAGAGGTGGTGAGCTTCGATCATCTCGAAGCCCTTGTTCATCAGGGTGGCGGAATCGATCGTAATCCGGCCGCCCATCGCCCAGGTCGGGTGGTCAAGCGCCTGCTCGACGGTGATTCCCTCGAGGTCCGTCCGCCCGCGGAACGGCCCGCCGGAAGCGGTGAGAACGATCCGGTCGAGAGCGGAATCATCTTCGTTCTCGATCAGCTGGAAGAGGGCCGAGTGCTCGGAATCGACCGGAAGCAGGCGGGCACCGGTTGCCGATGCGAGTTCAGTCACGAGTTCGCCCCCGATCACCAGGCTCTCTTTGTTGGCCAGGGCAACATCGATGCCCTGGGTGAGGGCGGCGATCGTCGGTCCGAGACCTGCCGCGCCGACCACTCCGTTGAGGACGATGTCCGGACCGGTCAGACCGATCAGTTCCCGGGCAGCGGATTCACCTTCGAGCACGTTTCCGCTGAAGTTCTTCCGGGCCTCGGCCGCCGCCTCGGGGTCGGCAACCGCGATCGTTTCCACTTCGAATCCCCTGGCCTGCGCGACCGCTGTCTGCCAGTCGCTGCCAACGGCCAGACCGGTCGCTTCGAGGTCCTCGCGGCCGGCGATGATCTCCATGGCCTGAGTCCCGATCGAGCCGGACGCGCCGAGGATCAGGACCTTTTTAGCCTCACTCATGACTGCTAGTAGACCAGGGCGACAGAGACGTAGTACCCGACCACCACGGTGAAGAACACCGCGTCGAGCCGGTCGAGCAGGCCTCCGTGGGGGCCGAAGAGATTTCCGGTGTCCTTGGTCCCGAGATCACGCTTGATCATCGATTCGAATAGGTCACCGATCGGCGCGACCGCTGCCACGGCGGCGCCGAGGATTAATGCGTCCACGCCCGAAAGCCAGTCCTGGTAGAGCCCGGCGCACCAGACTCCGAGCATGCCGATCAGGAACCCTCCGATCAGGCCTTCGATCGTCTTGTTGGGAGAAAGATTCGGGGCGAACTTGTGGGCGCCGAACATCCGGCCCACCGCGTAGGCGCCGGTGTCACAGGCGAAGGTGCCGACCAGGACGTTGACCAGCAGCGCCGCGCCGTGGTCCGGCAATTCCCGCAGCAGCACCGCGTGAACGAGTGCCATCCCTATCCAGAAGATGCCGAGCACCGTGATCGCGACCGAAATCGTCACGTCCTCTCGAACCTTGCGACGGGCCGCAGCGAAGAAGATCAGCAGGAACGGGAGGGCCAGGAACATCAGGATGTTGAACTGGCTGCCGAGCCAGGCCGCGAGGACCATGCCCACCAGGGAGATGTACGCGGGGATCTCGAAAGGCCGGTATCGACCGGTCATCTGGAAGAACTCCCGCAGCCCGAGACAACCGAAGATCGCGAGCGCCCCGGCGAACCAGGGACCGCCGGCGACGATGATCGCGATCACGACGATGATCCATGGAATTGCGACCAGGATGCGTTTGGTCGTCTCGCCCATCAGGCCGGTTCCCTCGTTCCGAAACGACGCTGGCGCCGGCCGTACTCCTCGAGCGATTCCTCGAAGGCCTCGCGGGTGAAGTCCGGCCAGAGCTCGTCACGGAAGACGAACTCCGAGTACGCACACTGCCAGAGCAGGTAGTTGGAGATCCGCTGCTCCCCGCTGGTCCGGATCAGAAGTTCCGGATCGTTCATCTCCGGGGCGTAGAGATGCTGGCGGAACTCCTCCTCGGTTGTGCCGTCGAACTCTCTCGCGGCGTCGATGATCTCGGCCCGGCCGCCATAGTTGAAGGCGATGAAGAAGGTAATCGTGTCGTTTGCGGCAGTGAGGGCCTCCGCCTCCTCCATCTGCCGCTGAAGCTTCTCCGAGACCCCTTCCCGCCGGCCAATGAAGCGCATCTTCACGCCTTCATCGTTCAGCTCGGGGGTTTCTTCGACGATCCGCTGCGAGAACATCTCCATCAGGCCCGCGACTTCTTCCGGTGAACGGGACCAGTTCTCGGTCGAGAACGAGAAAACGGTCAGTTCCTTCACGCCGAGCTCGACCGCGTCGCGCAGTCTGGCCTTGACGATGTCGGCGCCGGCCTTGTGTCCTTCCCTGACCGGCAGTCCGCGGCTCTGGGCCCAGCGCCCGTTGCCGTCGGTGATGATGGCTACATATCTAGGACCGGTGGCTGCGGTCACACCTCGAGGATCTCTTCTTCCTTGCCCTTCAGCATGGAGTCGATCTCCGAGATGGAACCGTCGGTCAGTTTCTGGAGGTCGTCCTCGCCGCGGCGCTCGTCGTCCTCGCCGACTTCGCCTTCCTTCTTCAGTTCGCGAAGATCGGCCATCACGTCCCGACGGACGTTGCGGACCGCGACCCGTCCCTCCTCGGCGACACCGTGGACGACCTTGACCATCTCTTTGCGACGTTCCTCGGTCAGGTCGGGAATCTGGAGCCGGATCACGTTGCCGTCGTTGGACGGGGTGAGGCCGATATCGGACTCCTGGATCGCCTTCTCGATCAGTCCGAGCGCGCCCTTGTCGTAGGGCGTCACGGTGAGCAGGCGGGCTTCGGAAGCGGCAACGTTGGCCAGCTGGTTAAGCGGCGTGTTGGCTCCGTAGTAATCGACCGTGATGCGGTCGAGCAGGTGCGGGGTGGCGCGACCGGTGCGGACGGTGGCGAACTCCCCACGCGTCGATTCGACGGTCTTGGCCATTCTCTCCTTGGCGTCTGAAAGCAGGTCGTCGATCAAGATTCCTCCTCGGGCGATCAGTTTCCGGCGACCCTGGAGCTGACCAGCGTGCCCACTTTCTCGCCGGAGACGATCCTATCCATATTGGCCTCTTCGGCCATGTTGAAGACGTAGATCGGCAGGTCGTTGTCCATGCAGAGGCTGAGCGCGGTCGAATCCATCACCTTGAGGCCACGTTCGATCGCTTCGCGGTGAGTGATCTCGGGGATGAACTTCGCTTCGGGATTGGTCACGGGGTCGCTGTCGTACACGCCTTCCACCCCGTTCTTCGCCATCAGGATGGCTTCGGCGTGGATCTCGAGACCACGCAGGGCGGCAGCCGTATCGGTGGTGAAGAACGGGTTGCCGGTGCCAGCCGCGAAAATGCATATCCGGCCCTTCTCCAGGTGCCGCATCGCGCGGCGGCGAATGTAGGGCTCGGCGACTTCCTTGACGTCGATCGCCGAGATCACACGGGTGAAATGACCGTGCTTCTCCAGTACGTCCTGAAGCGTCAGGGCATTGAGCAGGGTCGCCAGCATGCCCATGTAGTCGCCGGTCGCCCGGTCCATCCCCTGGGCGGCGCCATCGACGCCGCGGTAGATGTTGCCGGCCCCGACGACGATCGCGACCTCGACGCCGCGGTCGCGGATGATGCCAACCTGCCGGGCAATCCTGTCGACTTCTTCAGGATCGGTCCCGAAGTCCAGCTTGCCCATCAGGGCTTCACCGGACAGTTTCAGCATGATCCGCCTGAACCGCGGCTCCGAGTCGCTCATTCCGCTTGAGAAACTACCGCCTACTCGCCGATCCGGAAGCAGGAGAAGCGGCTGATGACCACGTTCTCACCGACTTTGGCGGCGAGTTCTTCGCGGAGTTGCTCGATCGTCTTCGAGTCGTGCTTGTCCGTGTTCACGTGCTCCTGCTCGAGCAGCACGATGTCCTTGGCCCACTTCGCGACCTGTCCGTCGACGATCTTCTCGACGATGTTGTCCGGCTTGCCTTCTTCTCTTGCCTTCTCCTCGAAGACGCGACGCTCGGCCGCGATCTTGTCCTCGGGAATCTCCTCGGTCGATACATGAGCCGGGGACGCGGCAGCGACATGCATCGCGACCTCGTAGGCGAAAGCGGCGAAATCCTCGTTGCGGGCGACGAAGTCGGTCTCGCACTGGACTTCGACCAACGCGCCGACCTTCTTGTTCGCGTGGATGTAGGAAGCGACGATGCCTTCGGTGGTCCCCCGGTCGGAACGCTTGGCGGCGGAGGCCTGTCCCTTGACCCGGAGCAGTTCGACGGCGCGATCCTTGTCGCCATCGGCTTCGATGAGCGCCGCCTTGGCGTCCATCATCCCGGCGCCGGTCATCTGGCGCAGTTCTTTGACGTCTGAGGCCTTGATGTCTGCCATCAGCCCTTCTCCTCCGTGTTCTCGTCGGCCGCGGGTTCTTCGGCCGGGGTTTCTTCAGTCTGGGCAGGTTCCTCGGCCGGTTCGGGGTCCGGTGCGACGGCCTGCGGATGCGGGTTGTCCGGGACTGCCTGCGGGTGCGGGGCGTCTTCCTGGATCGCCTGCGGATGCGGGTTGTCCGGAACAGCCTGCGGATGCGGGTTGTCCGGAACAGCCTGCGGATGCGGGTTGTCGGGAACAGCCTGCGGATGCGGCTTGGCAGCCTGCTCCTTGGCGGCGGCTTCGGCCTTCTGCTGCTCCTCGCGCTTGCGGGCCTTCTCCTCGGCCTGTTCCTTTTCGATCTGCTCGCGGCGGGCGCGTTCCTCTTCTTCGCGCTTCTTCCGCTCGGCTTCTTCCTTCTCGCGGCGGGCCTGCTCTTCGGCCCGGCGCTTCTCCTCGATCACGGCCCAGGCGCCGGCACCCTGCTCGACGGCGGAGCCGATGGTCGAGATGACCAGCTCGCAGGAGCGGATGGCGTCGTCATTGCCGGGAACGACGTGGTCGATGTGACCGGGATCGCAGTTGGTGTCGACCAGGGCGATCACCGGGAGGCGGAGGCGGCTGGCCTCGTTGAGGGCGATCTCCTCGGACTTGAGGTCCGTGATGAAGACGGCATCGGGAACGCGATCCATGTCGGCAACGCCGCCGAGGGCGAACTCGAGCTTGGCCAGCTCGGCCTGCATGTTCATGCGTTCCTTGGTCGGCAGCAGCTCGATCTGGCCGGACTCGACCAGGCCGCGGATCTCATGCATGCGCTTGATGCGCTGCGAGGAGACGCTGAAGTTGGTCAGCAGGCCGGGCAGCGCCGGTTGACATACGGCATGTTCGACTTGCCGGCCCAGTCCTCGATCACATCGGAGGCCTGCTTCTTGGTACCGACGAAGAGAACCTTGCCGCCGCCGGAGGTGAGTTCCCCGACGAAGCGGCGTGCTTCCTCGAGCATCTCCTCGGTCTGCAGAAGGTCGATGATGTGGATCCCGTCAATTTCGCCGGCGATGTAGCGGCGCATGTTCGGGTTCCAGCGGCTGGTCTGGTGGCCGAAGTGAACTCCGGCTTCCAGGAGTTCCTGGATTCCTACCTGGGACATGCTTCTCCTTGAATTGGTGTGAAAACGGTTCCGCCCGGGCCGTTATCGGTGGAATCCGCGCGGAGCTTTTCTCCGGGCGGCAGGAGCCACCGTCGTATCCCGGGGGTTAGGGAATACGGACAGCCGCCCAGTCTAGAGAGAATCGGCGCTGCGTGCGGCTTCGAGGGCAACCGCTAGGTCTTCGGGCAGCGGCGCCGTGAACTCGAGGTCCTCACCGGTCCGCGGATGTCTGAAATCAAGGCGCGAGGAATGCAGAAACTGGCGCTCCAGGCCGTACCTGGCCGGTCCGCCGTAAGTGACATCGCCGACCACCGGATGTCCGATCGCTTCAAGGTGGACCCTGATCTGGTGGGTCCGGCCGGTTTCCAGCTTCACCTCGAGCAGACTTTCGCGCCGGAGAGCCTCGGTCACCTCGAAATGGGTCACTGCTTCCCGGGAAGATGCTCCGTTCACCGCCATGCGATGCCTCTTTCGGGATGCCCGGCCGATCGGGGCATCGATCGTTCCGGTGCGGGAGCGGAACCTGCCGTCGGCCAGGGCCGAGTAGATCCGCGAGACCTTGCGGTCCCGGATCATCTGCTGCAGATCGGCGTGGGTTCGCTCTTCCCGGGCAACGATCATCAGCCCGCTGGTGCCCCGGTCGAGCCGGTGGACGATCCCCGGTCGCTCGGGGTCATCACCTCCGGCCAGCTCCTCGCCAAGCAGCTCGACCAGCGTTTCACCTTCATGCGAAGGCGCCGGGTGGACGACCAGATCCCACCCTTTGTCGATCACGGCCAGAAAGTCGTCCCTGAAGACGACCCGGAAGCCCTGCGGTCCGGGCTTTCCTCCGGGTTTCATCTCAGCCGGCATCGGTCTCCGGTCCCGCCGCCTCGGGTTCATCCCTTTCACCCCAGATCAGACTGATCGCCAGCAGGATGACTCCGACCGTGATCGCGCAATCGGCCAGGTTGAAGGCGGGCCAGCTCGGCAGCAGGATGAAGTCGGTGACGTGGCCAATCCGGATCCGGTCGATCAGGTTTCCGGCCGCCCCGCCGAGGATCAGCCCGCCGGAGATCCAGGTCAGGTTGCTTTGCGGCGCCGAAGCGATGAATGCCCCCAGGGCAACCAGGGCGACCGCGGCCAGAAGGATCACGAAGATGCCTCCGCCGCCAGCCAGTCCGAAGGCGACCCCGTCGTTGTGGGAATGGGTGAAATCGAGCGGCCCGAGAACCTGTACGAGTTCGCCCGGGCTGATGCTTTCGACCACCACGGCCTTCGACCCCTGATCGAGGATCACGACCACGGTGGCCAGCAGTCCGGCCCAGATCAGATGCCGATTCCCGGTCATCTCAGCCCCGGACTAGCGCAACGACGATCTGCTGGCCGATCAGCAGCAGGAAGATTCCGACCACGGGACTCAGGTCGAGCGCGAAACCGCCACCGCCGACCGGGGGCAGGAACCGGCGGAACAGGTTCAGGTAGGGGTCGGTGGTCTGGCGGATGAACCCGGCCACAGCCTGAATCGCTCCGTTCTCCGGGAGTCGGGGAATCCAGGACATCAGGACACGCAGAAAGACGAGGATGATGTAGACGGTGAAGAGGGCGTTTACGTAAGCGGCAACGTCACCCCGGGTCACGGCCAGGATCGACTCCACGATCAGCTTCCGCGCATCCGGACGATCGACGCCTCAAAGGCCTTGCGAAACGCATCGGCACCCCCGGCGGCGGCAAGCGCCTCAAGTCCGGCCTCGGTCGAACCTCCGGGTGAAGCCACCGCGGTCTCGATCTCGAACGGCGTGCGGCGACGAAGCAGCTCCGCCGTGCCGGCCATCGATTCGCCGACCATGCGGATCGCTACCTCCGGCTCCAGACCGCCGGCCGCACCCTCGTGACCCAGCGCTTCGGCTATCACCGCGAAGTAGGCGGGCGAACAGCCCATCACGGCGGTCGCGACATCCATGCTTTCGTCGGGAAGCTCGTAGACGGTGGAGATCGCCTCGAGGAGACTCCGGCACTCGGCAACGATCCCCTCGTCGGCGCCTTCCGGGTCCGCCATGCAGATCACGCCCGTCCGGACCTCGACCGCCAGGTTCGGCATCAGGCGGATCACCGTGCTGTCCGGGAACTGTTCGGCAAGGCGCGCCAGCGGCGTGGCCCCCAGCAGCGAAAGCACCGCCCGCGGGGCCGGCAGGCTGGCAGCCACTTCCTCGAGCGAGGCGGGCTTCACGGCAAGCACGACCACGTCGGAGTTCCGGACGAGATCCTCGTTTGAATCGACGGCCTGGCCGCCAACCTCGCCGGCCAGGGCGGTGGCCCGCCCGGAACCGGAATCGGTGAAGAGCATCTTCGACGGCGAGTTCTGCTCGGCGCCCGCCCACCCGCGTGCCATCGCGGCTGCCATGTTTCCGGAACCTATGAATCCGACGACCATGTCGGACACTTTATGGATTCAGGCCGGGCTCAGGACTGGTTGAAGAAGCCCTTGTCGATCAGACGGGCCTTCTCTTCAGCGGAAACCTCGACGTTTCGCGGGGTCAGCAGGAAGACCTTCTCGGCAATCCGCTGCATTCCGCCGTCGAGCGCGTAGGTGAGTCCCGAAGCGAAATCGATCAGACGCTTCGAGAGTTCATGATCGGTCGTCTGCAGGTTGAGGATGACCGGGACCTTGCGCTTGAACTGGTCGGCAACCTGCTGGGCGTCGTTGAAGTTCCTCGGAATGACGAGATGAACCTGGACATCGTCACCGTCTCCGCCGCCGCTGACCGAGTGCAGGGGCCGGGAACGGCCACCGCTCCGGCCGCCACCCGCCTGCGGCATCGGATCGTCGTCGGAAAAGATGTCGTCGATCTCGTCGTGCCTCGAGCGGCGCGAGGTCGGGAGTCGCCTCACGTTGGCTTCACGACCACGACGGCCGCGACGACTCTCGTACTCATCTTCTTCGATGTAGTCGTCTTCGTAGTCGTCGTACTCGTGATGGTCATCTTCCTCGGCGAGGCCGAAGTAGACGAGGGTGCGGTGCCAGGAATCGCGTAGTGCCATAGGTATGCGGTGTTTTCTTTCCGGGGAGGCGGATTCCTCCCGATACTGCGGTTGGTGGCGGTGATTATCACCGAAATACCCGTTTTGCAGCGAAAATCACGACTGCGGGTCAGTTCAACCAGGCGATTCCCGCCTGACGGCCGGTCTTCCCGTCGTCACGACGGTGCGAGAAAAACCGCTCGTCACAGTAAGTGCAGATACCGGCCGACTCGACTTCCTCCACCCCGGCCCGAGCCAGCAGCCGCCGCGCTGCCTCGGGCAGGTTGAGATTTCGACCATTCATCAGGCCGGGACCGAGATCGGTGAAGGCTTCCTCGACTTCCGGGCCGACCTCGAAGCAGCAAGGGCCGATACCCGGACCGATCGCCGCGGCCCGAACCCCGATCTTGCCGGCAGCCTGATCGATAATTCCGGCGGCCAGCCCCCGCCAGCCGCAATGGAGCATCCCCAGGCCCCGGTCCCCGAGCAGGGCAACCGGCAGGCAGTCAGCCACGAGAACCAGCAGCGGCCGCAGCTTTTCTTCGGTCAACTGCCCGTCGGCCTCCGGCGGGGGTTCATTTCCGGGAGCTGAATACGCCCCGGGGATCTCCTGACCGGCCCGGCTCAGGCCGGCGCCATGAACCTGCCGGCCCATCGAAACCCGATCCCCGTCGAAGCCGGCCGCAGCGGCAAGCCGCCTGCGGTTTTCCAGGACGTCCAGGCGCCGGTCCTCGGTCAGGATGCCGAGATTCAGCGAATCGAAGGGCTTCTCGCTCACGCCTCCGATCCGGCTGCTGAAACAGACCGTGGCCTCCCCGGCGAGATTCGCCTCGAGCCAGGGGAGTCCGTTCTTCTCACGCCACTTCACTCTGCCCAGGCCTCCGCGGCCTTCAGGGCGACTTCCATCTCCGCGTCGGATCCACAGACCCCCCGGTTGAGCTTCGCCTCGAGGGCGGCGTCGAGCGCAACCCCGACCCGGGGCCCTTCTGGCACGCCGGCGGCCAGCAGGTCGGCACCGGTGATTTCGAGCTCCACCCACCGCCAATCCTGCTGCCAGTCATCAAGCCAGGTCGCGCCCGCCGATCTTGCCAGGACCAGCTCGACCGGAGAACGCCCCCGCGCCCGACGGCAGGCTTCCCAGGGGGATTCAGGCTCATCGAGCAGGCTGGCGGACCGGTCGTGATCACCAAAGACGGCCTCGAGAATCAGAGCTTCCCGGGGCGCGGCCTCGGCCCAGGGGCCGATTTCGATCAATTCGATCGCCCGCCCGGCCAGGTCGAGCCGGCTCTCCTCGAAATCGATCAGGCCCCAGAGCCGGGCCAATCGGAGTGCTTCGAGCGCATTCTCCTCCAGCGCGATCAGCCGGAGTTCGCTCTCGACCCGGTCACGGGAGACGCTCCCCAGGTTCACATTCATCATCAGCTCGGCGGTCCTCGGCTCCAGATCAAACTCGAAGCGGGCCGCATAGCGGGCCGCCCTCAGCGCCCGGGTGGGATCGTCTTCGAATGACTTTTCGTGCAGAACCCTGAGCACACCCGACCTCAGATCGGCCAGTCCCCCGAACGGATCGATCAGTTCGGAATCTCTTTCGATCCCGATTGCCATCGCATTGATCGTGAAGTCACGCCTGATCAGATCGTCCTGAAGCTTGCCCGGCGTTACCTCCGGCAGCGCACCCGGCCGGGGGTAGGTCTCGGTCCGGGCCATGGCGATATCGACCGGGTGACCTTCGACGACCAGGTTCACGGTGCCGAAACGGTCGTTGGACTTGAGGTCGGGGTCAAGCGTCCGGGCCAGCGGCACCGGGTCACCCTCGATGACCAGGTCGATGTCGTCAACCTGGAAGTCGGCCAGTCCGTCGCGAATTGCGCCCCCGACGAGAAACACGGGCTGGCCGGCGGTTTCGCGCAGGCGACTGATCGCCGGGTGGGTCCAGACCAGCGATGCGAGTCGGTTGAAGTCGGGGTCGATTCCGGGGGTCATCGGGCTTCTCCCGTACCATGATCCCTTCTTCGGATGACCGATACCCCAAAGACACCGGATGGCGGGCCGGAAAAGGTTCCGTGGTACAGGCAGCGCAACAGGATCATCGGCGTGATCGTCGTTGCGCTGGTCGCGCTCGGAGCGATCGCCCTGATCGCCTGGAACGAACTCAAGCGCCCGGATGACGTCAGCAACCCCGATGTCCCGTTTGAGCAGCCGGTCAAGAAGCCGAAGCCGGTGCCCGAGAACAAGACCGTCAACTGGACCACTTTCCGCCTCAATCCGCAGCGCACCGGATACCTGCCGGTCAACGGCATCCATCCCCCCTTCAAGCGAATCTGGAAATACGGCGACCAGCCGCTGCTCGAGTTTCCGCCGATCGTGGTCAACGGAGTGCTCTACTTCGTCGATAACGACGGCCATGCCCGGGCGCTCAACGCCGACACGGGCCGGGAGATCTGGCACCGCCGGATTGCCTCGCTGAATGCCTCCACCCCGACCTACTCGGCCGGCCGTCTCTACATAGTCAACCTGGAGCCCGGTCACGTTCTGGCGATGAACGCGAAGAACGGCCGCAGGATCTGGCAGAAGGACCTGCCCTGCCGTTCGGAATCATCGCCGGTGGTGGTTCACGGCCGGGTCTATTTCGGTTGCGAGAACGGCGTGCTCTACGGCCTGAAAGCAAGCAACGGCAAAGAGGTGTGGGAGACCTCGGTTTCCGGCGCGATCAAGGGTGCCCCGGCCTATGAGGACGGAACCCTCTTCGTCGGCGACTACGGCGGCGTGGTCACCGCGGTGCGGGCGAAGACCGGCGCGATCAAGTGGCAGTCGGACGGTCTCGGGTCGAGCTTCGGCCGGGCGGGTTCGTTCTATTCGACGCCCGCCGTCGCCTACGGCCGGGTGTACCTCGGAAGCAACGACGGCCGGGTCTACAGCTTCGACAAGAACACCGGTGAACTCGCCTGGACCCACTCGACCGGTGACTGGGTCTATTCCGGACCGTCGGTCGCCCAGGTTCCGGGCACCCCGCCCACCGTTTACATCGGTTCCTTTGACGGCAATGTCTATGCGCTAGACGCCAGGTCGGGTGAATCCCGCTGGACCTTTGACATGGGCGGGCGGGTGATCGGCTCGCTCAGCGTGATCGGCCGGACGGTTTACGCCGCGACCTTCGACGGCACCAACACCTACGGGCTCAGCGCCAAATCCGGTCGCAAGGTCTTCGAGTTCCACACCGGTGCCTACATGCCGGCGGTCTCCGATGGCGAGAAGCTCTACCTGGTCGGCTACTCGAGCATCCACGCGCTGGAACCGACCACCTACAAGGAACTCCGGGCCTCGCGCCGGGCGGAAGCGAAGCGCAAAGCGGCCCGCAAGAAGGCGCGCAGGCAGGCAGCGAAGGCCAGTCAGCAGTGACGATGGATCCTGGATTCGAGTCCAGGCTGGCCAGGCGCAGGGAACAGGTCAGGCGGCGAACGATCGTCCGCCGACGCATCATGCTCGGCTGCTTCGCCGGCGCCCTGCTGGCAGCCGTCCTGGCCCTGCTCTTCCTGCGCGGCGGGGATGACTCGGGCGACAGCACGCCTGCCACCGCGAATTCCGGCAGCCAGGCTTCCGGTCAGCCATCGGGTCAGGACGAGCAGGCGGCAGCCGGTGATTCCGCCCGTGGCGGCGCACAACCCGATGACAGCTGGCAGCCGCATACCGGGCCGGTCCCGATCCTGATGTACCACGTGATCGGCGACCCGGAGGGCGATGTTCCCTACCCCGATCTGTGGCTGGGAGAGGATGATTTCCAGGCTCAGGTCGACTGGCTTCAAGACAACGGCTACACCGCGGTCACCCTGATCCAGGTCCAGGACGCCTGGTATGACGGCGGCACCCTGCCAGAGAAGCCAGTCGTCCTTTCCTTCGATGACGGCTATCTCGGCCAGTACCTGTTCGCGTTGCCGATCCTCGAGGAGAAGGGCTGGGCCGGCCAGCTCAACCTCAAGGCGGAAGGCTCGGATCTTTCCGGCAAGCAGGTGAAGAAGATGTACCGGGCCGGCTGGGAGATCGCCTCTCACACGATCACCCACCCCGATCTGACCACTCTCGATCCGGCTTCCCTCGAGACCGAACTGGTCGGCTCGAAGGATCAGCTCGAGAATGAGCTCGGCATCGAGATCATCAACTTCTGTTACCCGGCCGGCCAGTACAACCAGGAAGTGGCCGATGCGGTTGAAGCAGCCGGCTACCGCGGAGCAACCACGGTCAATCCCGGTCTCGCCGAAAAGTCAATGCCCTTCGAACTCAACCGCATCCGAATCGACCGCGACGACGGCGCCGATGCCCTGGCCAACAAACTCTCCTCTGCGGGAGCCTGAGTCGACACAACTGGAGCCGGACCAACCATTGATTGATTCCGTGGTCCGGCGGGTTTGACCTGGAGGCGGGGCGAAGCTCGCCGACTTGCAGTTAAGTCAGACGCGGACAGGGATCTGGTGCATGGCCATGTGTTCCTTGGCCTGCTGCACCGTGTAGTGGCCGTAATGGAAGATCGAGGCGCAAAGGACCGCGTCTGCCTTGCCTTCCCTGATCGCTTCGACCAGGTGACCTAGCTCTCCGGCACCGCCGGAGGCGATCACCGGCACGTCGGTGGCCTCGGCGACCTTTCGGGTCAGTTCGAGTTCGTAACCGATGTTGGTTCCGTCCCGGTCCATGCTCGTCAGGAGAATCTCGCCGGCACCGAGGCTGGTGGCTTCTTTGGCCCACTCGATTGCGTCCCGGCCGGTCTCGACCCGGCCGCCGTTGAGGAACACGCCGTAACTTCCGTCGTCCTTCTTCTTGGCATCGATCGCGATGACCACGCACTGGGAGCCGAAGACCTCGGCAAGTTCGGTCAGCAGTTCGGGACGCTTCAGGGCGGCGCTGTTGACCGCGACCTTGTCGGCTCCGGCGTTCAGCACGGCGCGGGCATCTTCGACCGAACGGATGCCGCCGCCGATCGTGAAGGGAATGAACACGTTTGCGGCCGTGCGACGGGCCAGGTCGACGATCGTGTCGCGACCTTCGTGCGAAGCCGTGATGTCAAGGAAGACAAGTTCGTCGGCACCCTCGGCGTCGTAGCGTTCGGCCAGTTCGACCGGATCTCCGGCGTCGCGGATGTCAACGAAATTCGTGCCCTTGACCACGCGGCCGTTGTCCACATCCAGACAGGGAATGATCCGCTTCAGGTCGCTCATCGAAGTGCCTCGATTGCCTCTTCGACCGTGAACTTGCCTTCAAAAAGGGCCTTGCCGACGATCACGCCTTCAACATTCGACGGGGCGCGGCGGGCCAGATCTTCGAGGTGGGCGAGGTTGCCTACTCCGCCCGAAGCGATCACCGAGGCGTCGGTCGCGCCGGCGACGCGGATCAGTTCCGGAATGTTCGGGCCCTCCATCGTGCCATCGACCTCGATTGGCGTGAAGAGAAATCGGACTACGCCACGGCGGGTCAGTTCGGCGGCGGCGTCGGCCACATCAACCCCGCTCGACTCGGTCCAGCCGGCCAGCGAGACCTGCCCACCCCGGGCGTCGATTCCAACCACTACCTGTTCGGCTCCCCGCTCGGCGATCAGCGCATCGAGAAACTCGCGGTCGCGCATCGCGGCGGTGCCGACCACGACCCGGGCGGCTCCTGCGTCGAGAATGCGACCGGCACTCTCCAGATCCCGGATGCCACCGCCGACCTCGATCGGACATTCGACCGCTGCGGCGATCGCCTCGATCCGGTCGAGGTTCACCGGGTCACCGGTTTTCGCCCCGTCCAGATCAACCACATGGATGTACTCCGCACCGCCATCCGCCCACTGGCGGGCAGCGTCGGCGGGATCGTCGAAGTAGCGGGTTTCCTGGTCGTACTCGCCCTGCAGCAGCCGAACTGCCTTGCCGCCGAGGATGTCGATCGCGGGATAGAGAATCACGAGCAGATCTCCTTGAAATTCGTGAGCATCCGGAGACCGGCCGAACTGGACTTCTCGGGGTGGAACTGGACCCCCCAGACTTTGCCCTTGCCGGCCACGCAGGCGAACTCTCCGCCGTAGGAGGCGGTTCCGATCAGTTCTTCGCCGGTCGGCTGGACAACGAACGAGTGCACGAAGTAGAAAGGCTCGCCGGGTCTCAGGCCGTTGTTCAGCTGGTCCGGTTTCTTCCAGGTCACTTCGGCCCAGCCGATATGGGGAACCTTGCGGCCACCGGCCGGGACCTGGGCGACATCTCCAGCCAGCAGCCCGAGACCTTCCGCTCCACCCTGCTCGATCGAGGATTCAAAGAGCAGCTGAAGGCCGAGACAGATCCCGAGCACAGGTTTCCCTGCCTCGACCGCGTCATTCAGCATCCGGTCGAGACCGAGTTCGCGAATCTTCTGCATTGCTTTCGGGAAAGCACCGACGCCGGGAAGCACGAGTCCGTCGGCAGCGGAAATCCCTTCTTCGCTGTTCGTGACGATCGCTGTTGCACCGACCTTCTCCAGGGCCTTTTCAACCGAGCGGAGGTTGCCCATCCCGTAGTCGAGGATGGCGATCTTCGGACCGGAGCCCGCCACTTCGAAACTCAACCGTTCAGCGTGCCCTTGGTGCTGGGCACGCCCTTTTCTTCAGGATCGATCGAGATCGCGACCCGAAGGGCACGGGCGAAGGCTTTGAAGCAGGCTTCGATCATGTGGTGCACGTTCGACCCGTAGCGGACGTCAATGTGAAGGGTCATCTTCGCCCCGCCGGCAACCGCCCGGAAGAACTCCTCGGTCAGTTCGGTCTCGTAGTTGGCGATCGAGGTCACTGGAATGTCACCGCGGAACACGGAAAGCGCCCGGCCGGAGATGTCGAGGGCGCATTCGGCCGAGGCTTCGTCCATCGGCACGACCGCGCTGCCGTAACGCCGGATCCCGGCCCGGTCACCCAGAGCCTTGTCGAGCGCCTGGCCGAAGACGATCCCGACGTCCTCGACGGTGTGGTGCGAGCCGGTTTCGAGGTCGCCCGTGGCCTTGACCTTTAACCCGACATTGGCGTGGCGGGCGAGCAGGTCGAGCATGTGATCGAAGAAACCGACGCCGGTCTCGATTTCCGAACCGGTGCCGTCGAGGTCGAGACTGAGCTCGATGCCGGTCTCTTTGGTCTCTCGTTCGATTGTTGCCTGTCTCGTCATTCTTCGTCCTGGTCTAGATCTTTGGCTCTGCGATTGGCCGAGAGTCCGTGAACCGGCAGCCCTTCGGCCCGGGCCAGACTTTCCAGCGGGCCGGCCAGCGCGCGGACCGACTCGGCGTTCAAGCTTACCCGCGCCGTTGCCCGTCTGAAGGTGGCGGGCGAGAGCGGGCCGAAAATCCTGCCGGTGCCGTCGGTCGGCAGCACATGGTTGGAGCCGGCGATGTAGTCGCCGAATGCCGTTCCCGCCTCCTGCCCGGTGAACACGCAGCCGGCGGTCCGAACCGCGCGGGCGAGGGCGACCGAATCGGCACTCATCAGTTCCAGGTGCTCGGGCGCGACCAGGTTGACCAGGGCGATTGCTTCGACCGCCGACGGTGCTTCGACCAGCGCGAGTTTGCAGTCCTTCACTGTCGGACTGGCCGATGCGACCGCGTCTACTTCAACTTCGAGTCGCTCGATAACCCCCGGCTCGGTTGCGATCGCGACGAGGGGACTCTCCTCTCCGTGCTCGGCCTGGGCGCAGAGATCCAGGGCGGCCCAGCGCAGATTGGTCTTTGAATCGACCACCACGGTCAAGTCCGAAGGACCGGCCAGCGAATCGATGGCGACCTCGCCGAACACCTCCCGCTTCGCGGCCTGAACCCAGGCGTTCCCGGGTCCGGCGATCACGTCAACCGGCCTGATCGTTTCGGTACCGCGAGCCAGGGCAAAGATCGCCTGGGCACCGCCGACCGCGTAGATCTCGTCCACCGCGCAAAGTGCGGCGGCCGCAAGTGTGGCCGGATCGATTCGACCATCCGGTCGAGGCGGAGCGACCAGAACGACCCGGTCGACTCCGGCGACCCGTGCCGTGACGCAGCCCATGACCACCGTCGACGGATATGAGGCCCGCCCACCCGGCGCATAGATGCCGGCCGCAGCGACCGGGACCTCGCCCACGATCACCGTGTGCCCCTGCGGCAGCTTCACGTCCTTTTCGTCCGGGCCCAGCTGGGCCTCCGCGACCTGCCGGACATTCGCGATCGCCGTCTCCAGGGCGGACCGCACCTCCGGGTCAAGAGCTTCAAGAGCGGCCAATGCCTCGTTTTGACCGACCCTGAGACTCACCGACTCCGCTTCTGGCGCGTCGAACTTCGCGGTCAGTTCGAGCAGGGCTGCATCGCCACGCTCGGCGACTTCGGCCGCGATCCCGGAGACGTCCACGGTCCTGTCCTCGTGGCTCAGGTATTCACGGATCTCCCCGACCAGCCGGTCGGGCGCCGCCCACTCGAAGCGGCGGCTCTTCACGACTCTCCCGCTGGCTTCTCTACGACTTCTCGCAGCCGGTCGGCGAGACCGTCAACTTCTTCGCGGCGGATCCGGTAGGAAACCCGGTTTGCGACCAGGCGGCCGGTGCTGGAAAGGATCTCCTCGCGCACTTCCAGGTTGTTCTCGGTCAGGGTCCTGCCGGTGGCGACCAGATCCACGATGCCATCGGCCAGCCCGACCAGCGGGGCCAATTCGATCGAACCCTTGACTTCGACCAGTTCGACCTGCCGGCCCTGCTCGGCGAAGTACTGCTCGGCGATCCGCTTGTACTTGGTCGCGATCTTCATCATGCCGAGCCGGCGCTGGTGCTCGGAGGGAGCGACATCGCCCTTCTGGGTCGCCAGCACCATCCGGCAGGCCCCGATCCCCAGATCGACCAGTTCATAGACCGGACGGTCTTCCTGCTCCAGCAAAACGTCCTTGCCGGTGATCCCGATGTCGGCAGCGCCGGCCGACACATAGGTCGGAACATCGGAGGGCCGCATCGTCACCAGCATGATCTCGCCACCGTCAAAGACCAGGGAACGCGAGTCGCTGCGAGCCCCGGAGGTGTCAACACCGACCTGATCGAGCAGGTCCAGCACTTCACCCAGGAGCGCCCCCCTGGGAACGGCCATCTTCAGCTTGCCACCGGTCTTCCTCAGTTCCTCAAACATTGCCACCCCCGCGCTCCAACTGGGCCTTGTGGATCCGTTCGATGTAGAGGGTGAATCCGGCGGCCGGAAGGTCGAGCCCGAAGCGGTTCATCAGGTCGTCGTAGCGGCCGCCGCCACCGATCAGGTCACCGACCGCTTCGTCGTAGACCTCGATCGTCGATCCGCTGTAGTAGCCGATCTCGCGCAGCATGCCGAGGTCGAGCAGCACGGTCCGGCCGATCGAGCGGGACGAAATGGATTCGAAGTTCGCGGTCAGCCTGTCGAGCACTTCGGCGAACCCGGTCCCGCCGAAAGCGCGGGCTTCTTCCAGCACTTCCACACCACCACGGAGCTGGATCAGCCTCGTCGCCTGGGCGATCGCATCGGGTTCAAGCTCGTCTGACTCGATCAAGCCGCGCTCGACCCCGACCAGGTCATGGGCGACCAGCAGCTCGGAAGTCTTCTCGATCGTTTCCGGTCCGGCGCCGGCATCCTGGAGCAGCGCCGTCCAGAGCCCGTCTTCGCCAAGACCGATAACAGCCTCTTCGAGATCGACTGCGCTCAGCGACCGGTCGAGCAGTTCGACCACCTCTGCTGTCCCCTCCGGACCCGGAACCCCGATCAGTTCGACGCCGGCCTGGCCGAACTCGCGCAGCTCGCCCCGCTGCGGGGTCACGGCCCGGTAGGCGTTGGCGAAGTAGCTCAGGCGGTGCGGCGGCTCGACCTCACGGAAGCGGTCGGCGACCAGCCGCGCGATCGGGATCGTCATGTCGGTCCGCAGGGCGAGCAGCTCGCCACGCTCGTCGAAAAAGCGGTAGGCAGCCCCGGCCGAGTTTCCGTCCCCGAGCTCCAGCGCGTCGGCGTATTCCAGGGTCGGGGTCCGGACCTCGCGGAAACCGCCCGTTTCGAAGGTTCCGAGCAGGGCAGCCTCGATCGCGCGGAGTTCGCGCATCTCGTCCGGGAGCACGTCCCGGGTTCCTGGGGGAATAGGACGGATCATCGGGGGTCCCTCCTATTCGTCGACGCGTTCGATATGCGCACCGAGCGACCGCAGCCGGTCGTCGATGTTCTCGTAGCCGCGGTCGATCTGGCGGATGTTGCCGATTTCCGAAGTTCCCTCGGCGGCCAGGGCGGCGATCAGCATCGCCATGCCTGCCCGGATGTCCGGACTGTCGACCCGTTCGCCGTGGAGCCGGGTCGGGCCGCTGACGATCGCCCGGTGGGGGTCGCAAAGGGTGATCCTCGCCCCCATCGCGACCAGCTTGTCGACGAAGAAGAGGCGGTTCTCGAACATCTTCTCGAAGATCAGGATCTCGCCCTCGGCCTGGGTGGCAAGCGCAAGCGCGATCGAGGTCAGGTCGGCCGGAAAGGCGGGCCAGGGGCCATCCTCGATCTTCGGGATCGCGCCACCGGCATCCGGCTGGACGCGGAGGTTCTGCGAGGGCGGGACGATCACATCGGATCCCTCGACCACGGACTGAAATCCGAGCCGGCGGAACTGGCGCCGGATCATGACCAGATCGAAAGGTTCGATCTCGCGGATCCGGAGTTCACCACCGGTCGCCGCGGCAAGAGCCATGAAGCTGGCGATCTCGATGTGGTCCGGCGTGACCTTGTGGTCTGCACCGCCCAGCTCTTCCTGGCCGTGAACGACCATCACGTTCGAGCCGATCCCGTCGATCGGGGCGCCCATCTTGACCAGCAGGCGGGCCAGGTCCTGGACATGCGGCTCGGAAGCCGCGTTCAGGATCGTGGTCTCACCCGGTGTTAGCGCTGCCGCCATCAGGGCATTCTCGGTGCCCATCACCGACGGTTCGTCCATGAAGATCTCCGCCGCCCTGAGTCCGCCGGGGGGCGCGTTCAGTTCGATCCAGCGATCCCCGCCGACCCTCGCGCCGAGCTCGCGGAAGGCATCGAGGTGGGCATCGAGCCGGCGGCGGCCGATGAAGTCGCCACCGGGTGGCGGCATGTTGACGCTGCCGAAGCGGGCGAGCAGGGGGCCGGCCAGCAGGAAGGAAGCCCGGATCGCGGCCGAGAGATCCTCGTCGAGAGTGGTTCCGTCCACGTCCTTCGCGCAGAGACGGACCGTGTTGTCCTCGACCCACTCGACCGTGACTCCCAGCGCAGCCAGCAACTCGATCTGCGCTTCCGTGTCGCGGATCCGAGGCACGTTCGCAATCGTCACGACCTCCTCGGTGAGGAGGCATGCGGCAAGGATCGGCAGCGCGGCATTCTTGTTGCCAGCGGCCGTTATCTCACCGGAGAGCGGTACTCCGCCCTGTATTACGAACTTCTGCATCTGTTTCTGTACCCCGCGGTTGACGGTTTTCGTGTGACCGGACGGGGACATTGCAGCCCGACCGAAGCGGGACTAGGGTAACACCGGTCATGGCACGAGCTTCCACAGGCAGAAGGCGGGGCGTCGGCTCCCGGATCGGCTGGCCCCTCAAGATCTTCGTGGGCGCCCTTCTGGTGGTCCTGATCCTGCTGATCCTGAACGCTTTCGCGCTCAACAACGAGACCAAGTCGGCAAGCATCAACGTGGATGGAGCCAGGCTGGTCAACACCACCTCCGGTCAGCTCCAGGTGCTCGATACCGGCTCACCCGTCAAGAACGGGGTGATCAAGGCTCCGGAGTTCGCCAAGGAAGGCCTCGACCCCGGAACCCCGCGCTCGATGGCCACTATGGCAAGCCTGAAGAAGGCCGCCGACACCCCGATAGTGCTGATCCACGGCTCGGCCGGGGCGATCAACTGGTGGGATGACCTGATTCCGCTGCTAGAGCCCTACCACCGGGTGATCGCGATCGACATGCTCGGCTACGGCGGCTCCGAGAAGCCCGATTCCGGCTACTCGATCGAGAACCAGGCCAATCTGGTGGCCCAGGTCCTGGGCAGGCTGGATGTCCAGGAGGCGATCCTGGTCGGTCACTCGCTCGGCGGCAAGGTGGTCACCTCGGTGGCCGAGCAGACCCCGGAACTGGTTTCCGGTCTGGTCCTGATCGACACCGCCCCCGACAATTCCTTCGGCGGGCTCTCCGGCGGAGCCAGGGCGACCAGGACGCCGATCCTCGGCCAGGCTCTCTGGCGCGTCGCCCCCGATTCGGTAATCCGCAAGAACGTCGAGCAGGGCTTCGCACCCGGCTTTGACGTGCCGGACAAGTACGTTGAGGACGTCCGCGAGATGACCTATCCGGCCTACAAGGATTCCGCGGTCGAAGGCGAGCAGTTCACCGAGCAGCAGTCATTGCCCGATCGACTGGCCGCGGTCGGCAAGCCGCTGCTCGTGATCTTCGGTGAAGAGGATCAGATCTACGACGCCCGCGAGGCCCTCAGCGCCTACGCCGCGATACCGGGGGCCGACACGCTCCTGATCCCCGATTCCGGCCATTCACCCCAGGTGGAGGCACCGGAAAAGACGGCCGCCGCAATCGAGAGTTTTGCCTACGGCATCGCCCGCAAGTCGGTCGAAAAGACTTTCAGCAGGCAGATTGCCGAGCAGAAAGCCCGCCAGACAAAGAAGCGGGCCAGGGCCGCCGCGAAGCGCAAGGCGAATCAAGTCAGGAAGAAAGCCGGTAATCGCACCGGTTCCAGGTCCCAATCAGCCAGCAATAGAGCCAATCAGTCGAAGCAAGAGGCCGGGCAGGGCAACTAACCCACCAGGAGTGTGGGGGTCAGGGGGCGAAGTGGCCTCCGGCTTTGGCCCACTCCAGCAGCTCCTCTTTTCCCTCGAAGCTGTCGGGGATACGGTGCTCGCCCCGGTGATGGACCAGGTAGAGGGCGTTTTCACCGAGTTCGTCTCCGCTTGATGTGCTGACCTTCGGTGCGTCGGCCGGGATCTCGACTCCCTTCCATATGTGCCACTGGTCTTTCTGCATCAGGAAGGGAACGATGTGCTCGAGCCGGCAGAAGGCGGTACCGAGGCTCTTGTCCGGCCAGAGCAGCCGGTAGCCCTGATCCTCTTCCAGCTCGACGCCGCACCAGTCACATTGCCCACCCTGTTTCGACATGCCCTGCAGCCTATGCCGCCCGGAACCGGCTTGACCGGACCGTGCCGTTACGCGACTTGAACGGCTAACCGGAGTTCGCGTCCGGGCGAAACAGACGGGCCGGAACCACGACCCTTAATCCTACGGGAAAGTACTGAATTTTACCCACTCTCAATGGGTAAAATCGTCCTGTCCAGGCCTGAACCCAGCCCAAGGCCAAGGAGTGATGCATGGAAGTCTCGTTCGGGGGTTTTCAGGTTGCGGTGCTTGCCGCATTCCTTGTCGTGACAGTCGCACTGGTGACCATCTTCGTGGTCGTCGCGCGCCAGTCCACACGCAACGTGGCTTTCGGTGAGGTGACCCATACGGGTTATCGCCTGCGCCGATACTGGTTCGCGTTTCTCTGCCTGCTGTTGGGGTCGGGGGTCATCCTCGCGCTCTTCTTCCTGCCCTATCCGGGCAACGCAAGCGGAACCGCAACCGTGAACGTGAGCGGGGGTCTTTTCTACTGGTCGATGACCCCGGACACGATCCCGGCCGGCAGCGAGGTCAGCTTTGAGGTGACCTCCACGGACGTGAACCACGGCCTCGGCATCTACGACCCCGACGGGATCCTGATTGGCAGCGTCCAGGCGATGCCCGGGTACGACAACCAGCTCAACCTGACCCTCGAAAAGACGGGCACCTACATGATGGCCTGCCTCGAATACTGTGGCTACAAGCACCATGAGATGTTGAAGGAATTCGAGGTGACTCCTTGATCCGGGGTGCGACCGCGAGTCCGACCGGGCGTGAGTCCAGCACCGTACTTCACCCGCTCGGGCAACAGTTCAGTCCGGCCTCGGACCGGCCACAGAATCTCATCGGCTGGATCTTCGGCGGCACAGGGCTCGCGCTCTTCGCCCTGATGGCCCTGGTTGGCCTTGGCATGCGGCTGGTGCAGGCCGAAACCATCGCGGTATCGCCCCAATGGTTCTACCGGCTGATGACCCTCCACGCGGCCGGGATGCTGGCCGGAGCCCTGCTCTCGATGATGGGCGGCTTGTGGCTGGTGGTCCGCTCGGTCGTGCCCGGGCTTAGCTTCGGACGCGCGATTGCGAGCTGGCTCGCCATCGTCCTGGGAGTCGTCCTGGTCCTTGTCTCCGTCTTGATCGGCGGCTTTGCCGCAGGCTGGACCTTTCTCTTTCCCCTGCCCTTTGAAGCGTCCGGCCAATGGTCGACATGGGCTGCCGTCACGTTCATTGTCGGCATGGGCCTCGTCGGCGTCGGGTTCCTGGTCTACTGCATCGACGTTCTCCGGGCAACCACGCAGGCTTACGGTGGCCTCACCGGCGCGCTGGGAATCAAGTGGCTCCGCGGCAAGGATCCGACCGGTCCGCCGCCACAGGTGATCGCCGCCACCGCGGTGACCCTGCAGGGAATCATCTGCAGCGCGGTCGGGATGACGATCGTGATGGCCCTGCTGGACCACACCATTGACGGGGATGTGGCCCTTGACGCGCTCTGGGCCAAGAATCTGACCTACTTCTTTGGCCACACCATCGCCAACCTGATCATCTATCTCGCGGTCGGGATGGTCTACGTCCTGGTGCCGCTCTATGCCGGCCGTCAATGGAAGCTCTCCAAGCCCATGGCGATCGGCTGGCTCTTCACCATCGCCTTCGTGATGACCGCGTACTCGCACCATCTGTACATGGACTTCGTCCAGCCCGGGGCGCCCCAGATGATCTCGCTGGTTGCGTCCTCGGCGGCCGCCATCCCCGTCGCGGTGGTGACCATCTACTCCGGGATGATGCTGATCTGGGGTTCCCGGTTCCGGTGGACCCTGACCTCGGTCCTGCTCTACCTCGGATTCGCGGGCTGGGCGATCGGTGGTTCCGGCGCGGTGATCGACTCGCTGATCCCGATCAACTTCAGGCTTCACAACACGCTCTGGGTGCCGGCCCATTTCCACAATTACCTGATGATGGGCGTCGGCCTGTGGATGATGGCGATGGTCGCCTTCCTGCTCGAACGAGCCGCCGGGAGGCCTGCAAGCCGCAGGACCACGATCTGGGCACCGCTCCTGATGGTCGCGGGCGGTTACGGGTTCGTCTTCAGCTGGTACATCTCGGGCGCCCTCGGAATTCCGCGGCGCTGGGCAGTCCATCCGGCCGGGACCGAGGGCTACAGCCTTGTCGCCTCGGTCTTCGCAGTCGTGTTCCTGGTCGGGTTCATCATGCTGATGGCCGAGTTCATTTCGTTGGCGCGGACGGCCCTCGAGCGGCGCCGGGCTAGTTCAGCCGGACCAACGCTGCCTTCGGTCGCGGGGGCATCAGGGGAAGCCGATCCCGGCCTCGACCACGCGGCTGACCCCCTGCTCCGTACTCCCTTCGGCATCGCAGTGACAGTGGGTCTTGCGCTGGTCGCCTCATTCGCCCTTCTGCCCCCGATCTCGGATGCTTCCGAAGCGACGGTGGGCTTTCACCATCTTGCGCACGGAGCCCAGTTCTTCATCGGATCGATGCTGGCGGTGGCGCTGGCTTCTTCACCATCGATTGCCAGGAGCGTCACGGCCCGGTGGACCAACGCGGGTCTGGTCACGGTGGTCCTGGTCCCGGCCGGAATGCTCCTCTTCATGGTTCCGGCGATCTATTCAGAGATCGACACCGACAATTTCCTGCATGCCTCGTATCACTTCGGCGTCCTGATACTGGGCTTCATAACGGGGCTGGGCGCATCGACGCTCGGTCGTACCGCTGGCTGGACAGTCCTGATCTCGTCGATCGGGATGGCGTTGATGTTCGCCGCCGGCGTAACTGGAGGGTGAATGATGGAAGAACCAGATCAACAGGACAACGAGGATGGCGGCGCCGGAGTCGGCGCGGAGAGCGACCGCACGCTCCAGGCCTGGCTGGCCGGAATCGCAGTCGGCTGCCTGATACTCGCGGCGATGATCGTCGCCTATGAGATCGGCAAGAACAACTCCGACCAGAAGGTCAGCAGCGGCGCTCCGGCCGCCACGACCGGTGGCTTGGCCGAAGAGCCCGCGGCTTCGGGTCCGGGCGCCGACGCGTTCGCGGCCTCATGCGGAAGTTGCCACACGCTCGCAGCGGCCGAGACGACGGCGACGGTCGGACCCGACCTCGATGACCTCCAGCCCGATTCGGAAACCGTGCTCTCGGCAATCGAGAACGGCGGGGCCGGCTCCGGAATGATGCCGGCCGGCCTGCTCTCCGGTGAAGAGGCCCAGCAGGTCGCTGACTTCGTGGCCGAGGCTGCGAGTTCCGGAAAGTAGCGGGCAAGTGAGCGGGCACCTTCCATCAGCCAGAGCCGGGCTCCTGACCCGGGGTCGGGTGGTCATCGGAGCCGTGGTTGCTTCGGTCTTCCTTCTGGCGGCCCCGGCAAGTGCCCACGTCAGTTCATCCCACCTGTTCGAGTCGGTTCCCGAGGAGATCACCCCGGCCAGCCTGGGCCGCGGGATCGAGTTCGAGGTACTGGACTACGACGCGAGGCTGCGGATTGAGAACGGAAGCGGCAAGGAAGTGATCGTCATGGGCTATGACGGCGAGCCATACGCGAAGCTTGCCGCGGACGGCGGGGTATTCCTGAACACCCGCTCACCCGCGTACTTCCTCAACCAGGACCGTTACGCGACGACTCCGGTCGGTCCCGCAGCCGATCCGAAAGCACCTCCCGCCTGGGAGAAGCGGGGCGATGACGGAACCCTGACCTGGTTCGACCAGCGCATCCATTCGCTTGCTGACCAGCCGCCCGCAGGGATCGAGGACACAGCCGAGCCGCAGGCCATGCGTGATTACCGGGTTCCCCTCGAGATCGACAACCAACCAGCCAAACTTTCAGGAACGCTCTACTGGAGCGGCGATCGAAGCAATTTTCCGATGGAGATCGTGGCCGGCCTGCTGGTCATCACCGCGATGTGTGCCGGTCTCGGATTTCTGGGAATCGAGGCACTCCACCGGGCTGGTCCGGAAAGCTCCTTGACCGAGCCGGGTCCGGCCAGTCCGACGGAGCCTGGCTAGAAGACGGCGTCGAGCCGCGACTTGACCCGCATCGGTCACATATGCGAACATGTGTTCGTATATGGTCGTTTGTGTTCTGCTCCCCCTTCTGGCCCTCCGGGCAGCCCTCGAAAGAGCGCAAAATCGCCTTCTGGAGCCAATTGCGCTTGCTCCGCAGCATGATGGCCCCCAACTGACGGGCGAGGTCTCGCCGGCTGCCCACCGGCTCGGGGTGCGGCCCGGGATGGGTCTCGGAGAAGCCGTTGACATCTGCCCCGAACTGAGCATGATCACCCCCGATCCGACCAGGGCGGCACAGATCTGGGAAGCGGTCCTGACCCGGATCGAATCGACCGGGGCGGCAGTCGAATCGGAACGTGACGGCGAAGCTTTCTTCGAGGCCAGCGGGATCGAGCGGCTGCATGGCGGCCTCGAAGGAGTGCTGGATGCCATCGACGCAAAGCTCGGGGGCAGTTTCCTGGTCGCGGCCGCCCCGACCCGCCTTGCCGCCCTGGCCATGGCCGGCGACCAGCCGGTCGACGAGACCCCCGGCCGGCGGCGGGTACTGCCGCCGGAAGAGGTGGCGGCCTTCCTCTCCACCCTGCCGCTGGCGATTTTGCCCGGTCGTCTGCCCGGACCGGAGGCGGAAGACAGACGAATGCTCGAATCGATGCGGCGGCTGGGACTCAGGACCCTCGGTGACCTGGCGGCCCTGCCGGTCGATGCGGTAGCCGACCGCTTCGGCCCCTCCGGCCTTGCCGCCCGAGACCTCGCCCTGGGAATCGAAGGGCCGATCCGTCCCCGCACGCCCTTCGAACAGATGACCGAGCGGCTGGACCTGCCCGACGCGGCCTCCGGCATTCACCTCGAGGGCGGCCTGACCATCCTCTGCGACCGGCTCGCGACCAGGCTCCGGGCGGCCGGCGCGAGCGTCCGGGCCCTCTCGGTGGAGGCCAGGCTGCTCGGTGGTGGCAGCTGGTCACACCAGGCATCACCACGCCAGCCCACTGCTTCCTCTCCCCTGCTCCGGATGCTCCTCCTGCCCGCCCTCGAGCAACTTCCCCGGCCGGCCGACAGGCTTGGCCTCCGGGTACTGGAAACGGCACCCGAGTCCGCCGACCAGCTGGAAGTGATCCACCGGCCGGGAGAGACCCGGCGCCGGCGGCTCGGCGAGGCTGCCCGCCAGGTTCGGGCCGCGGTCGGCGAAAGCGCCCTGATGCGGATCCTCGAGACCGAGCCCGAGTCCCGCCTGCCCGAGCGACGCATGCTCCTGACCCCCTACTCGAGCGAGTGACGGTGAGCGCTTCGACGAGAAGAGCAACCATGGCTGCTTCCGGCACCCGACCGACCCGGCTTTACGAGCCCCGGCCGGTCGATGTCGCCAGCGATGCCGGCAATGCGCCGGTCCAGGTGAATGACGTCGATGTGGTCCAGGTCCGGGAGGAGTGGATCGTCGAGGACGGCTGGTGGACCGCCGCCCCGATCAGTCGCTGGTACTTCGAGGTGGTGCTGATCGACGGCCGCGACCTGACCGTCTTCCGCTCCTTTCCTTCCGGGCAGTGGTTCGCCCAACGAGCCTGACCGGGCCATGCCCGGCTACATCGAACTGCATTGCCACTCGTCGTTCTCTTTTCTGGATGGAGCCTCTTCACCTCTGGAGCTGGCGGAAAAGGCGGCCGATTTCGGCTATCCGGCCCTGGCCCTGACCGATCACGACGGGATCTGGGGGTCAATGGAGTTTGCGGTCGCCTGCAAGGGGGCCGGTATTCGTCCGATCACCGGGACCGAGCTGACCGTCGAGCAGGAAGGACGGCTCTTTCACCTGACCCTGCTGGTCGAAAGCGAAGCCGGGTACCGCAACCTCTGCCGGCTCCTGACCGCCGCCCATGCCCGCACCCGGGATGGCCGGGACCGGCGTGCCGCCCAGCCCCGGGTTTCGCTTGGGGAGCTGGCCGAACGCGCCGAGGGATTGATCTGCCTGACCGGTTGCGCCAGGCAGGGGCTGGTTCCTTCCGCATGGTCCGACGGAGACCTCTCCCGCGGCGAGCGCATGGTCCGGCGCCTCCGGCGCTGGTTCACCCCGGAAAACCTGCGGATCGAGATCCAGCGCCCCTACTGGCGTCACGACCACGCCCGCAACCGCTGGCTGGCCGGCCTCGGAAGAAGCCTGGGGCTGAGACTGGTCGCAACCGGCAACGTCCACAGCCACGAGCCGGATCGCGCCCGCCTGCAGGACGCCCTGGTCGCAGTCCGTCTGGGCTCCAGCCTGACCGATTCCGAGCCATACCGGCGTGGCAACTCGACCTCCAGCCTCGCCTCGCCGGAGCAGATGCGGGCCCGCTTCCCCGACCATCCGGAAGCTGTGGCAGAGACGGTCCTGGTCGCCGAGCGACTGAAGTTCGACCTCGAACGGGGTCTCGGCTACCGCTACCCGCAACAGGGTGATCCGGCCACCGACCGGGAACTGGCAGCTCTCTGCTGGTCCCGGATCGAGGAGCGTTACCGCGACGACCCGCGTGAGCCGGAAGCCAGGGCGCGACTTGAGAACGAGCTGAAGATCATTCGCGGGCTCGGCCTCTCCGGCTTCTTCCTCCTCCATCACGACCTGCTCGAGCTGGCCCGTGAAGTGGCCGCCGAAGTACGCGGCACTTCCCCGGCCAGGGGAGTCCTGCCGCCGGGCCGGGGCCGGGGCTCCTCGGTCAGCTCGATCGTCTGTTACCTGACCGGTCTTTCGCACATCGACCCGGTCAAGGCGGAACTCTTCACCGGCCGTTTCCTCAACGAAGAGGTCAGCACCGTCCCCGACATCGACCTCGACTTCCCCCGCGACATCCGTGAACGCCTGATCCCCCGCATCCACGAGCGCTACGGCCGGGATCGCTCCGCCCTGGTCGCCGCCTTCCCCACCTATCGCTCCCGGGGCGCGATCCGTGATTTCGGCAAGGTGCTCGGCATCCCCGAAACCGAGATCGAGCGGGCTGCCCGGGCGGTGGATTTACACAGCGGTTCCGATGACTTCGAGCGTGACCTGACCCAGGCGATCGGCCGTGAACGGGCCCATTCCGCCGCCTGGAAAAACCTGGCCTGGCTCGCCCGCGAGGCCCGGACCCTGCCTCGCCACGCCTCCCAGCATTCCGGGGGAATGGTGATCGCCACCCGCCCGCTGATCGAGATATGCCCGGTGGTTCCGGCGGCGATGGAGCAGCGCCAGATCGTTCAGTGGGACAAGGATTCCTGTCAGGACGCGGGTTTCCTCAAGATCGACCTGCTCGGCCTGGGCATGCTTTCGGCGGTCGAGCGGACGATCGACGAGATCCACCGGGCCCGTGGCGAAACCCTCGATCTGAGCCGGATCGACCTCGATGACCGGGAGGTCTTCGGGATGATCAAACGGGCCGAGACGACCGGGGTGTTCCAGATCGAGAGCCGGGCCCAGATGCAGATGCTGCCCCGGATGAGGCCGGACAACATCGATGACCTGACCATCCAGGTCGCGCTGATCCGGCCCGGCCCGATCCAGGGCGGCGCGGTCCATCCCTATGTGGAGCGCCGGCGGAAACTGCGGGAGGATCCCGATTACGAAATCCCCTTTGCCCATGACCTCTTGAGGCCGGTTCTCGGGGAAACGCATGGGGTGATCATCTTTCAGGAGCAGGTGATCGAAGTGGCGATGGAGGTCGCCGGTTTCAGTTCGTCCGAGGCCGAGTCGCTGCGCCGGGCGATGAGCCGGAAGCGCTCCCGCCGCTCCCTGGAAGCCCACCACCAGCGTTTCGTCGAAGGTGCCATGAAGAACGGGGTCAGCCGGGAGATCGCCGACGGCATCTTTGACCAGATCATCGGCTTCTCCGGATTCGGGTTTCCCAAGGCCCACTCGGCCGCCTTCGGTCTGCTGGCCTACCAGTCGGCCTGGCTCAAGCATCACTACGCACCGGAATATCTGGCCTCGCTCCTGAACGAGCAGCCGATGGGCTTCTACCCGCCGGATTCACTGGTCCAGGAGGCGAAGCGGACCGGGGTCGGGGTGCTGCCCCCCGATGTCAATCACAGCCGGGTCGATTGCGTTACCGAGTGGCCGGCTTCGACCAGCCGGACCGAAGGTACCGATCAGCCCGCGGTACGGATCGGCCTCGGATATGTGAAAGGCGTGAAGGCGGAAGAGATGGAGCGGCTGATCGCCGAACGGGACAGTGGGGGCAGCTTCGGTGATCTCGGTGACCTGGCCTCGCGCCTGCCGCTGCAGCGCAGCGACCTCGAGCAGCTCGCCTGGGCCGGGGCCTTGCGTTCGCTGCCCCGGGGCGACCGGGTGGCCGGGCTGTGGAGTGTCGGCCTCTCGGCCGGCCGCCGCCCGGTCAGCGGTGGCCGCCAGCTGGCCCTTCCCTTCCCGACCGGGGAGACGCCGGATCTGGCCGAGCCCCGGGACTGGGCGCGGGTTGGGGCCGAGTACAGCTCGATCGGCATGACCCTTGAAGGGCATCCGATGGAACTGGCCCGAAAGCAGATTCCCGACAGCGTGATTCCGACCACGGAAGCCTCGGCCCGGCCGGATCGAACCTGGGTCGAGGTCGCCGGCCTTCAGGTGGCCCGCCAACGCCCCGAAACCGCCCACGGCGTGATCTTCATCCTGATCGAAGACGAACACGGGACGCTCAACCTGATCCTTCCCCCGCGGGTTGCCAGGACCCATCGCCAGGTCATCCGCACGGCGACCCTGATCAAGGCGAACGGACGCATCGAGACAAGCCAGGGCGTGGTCAATCTCCTGGTCCGGGGACTGGCTGAAATACATCCACCCGACCCCCGCATCAAGGCCCTGGCGCCGGTCGGCTTCAACTTCGGCCGCCGGGGACGATGAACCTGAATCAACCCCGCAAAATGCGAACAAAAGACAAACGCCTGTTCGTGCAAGCAGCCGATGACCAGGCGAAAACCGCAGAATGCATTTGGCTCTGTATCTGCGATTCCGACCCGAAATGCACAGAACCTTGCAAACATGTGTTCGTGTCCGACCGAGGGCCTAGATTACGAACCTATGTTCGTGCAGAAAGAGAAGAAAAGCAGCCGGGTCGCAACCCGGGCGGCTGACGCAATCGACCTCATGCTGGAGTTCGCCACCCTCGGCGAGTACGGTCTCGAATACCCCGAACCGGTCCGGTCGAGCAGCCGCAGGAAATCCAACCCCGACGTCCGCATGGAGAGAATCTCACGGCTTCTGGAAGGCTCCGGGGCCTCTCATCCGACACAGTCAGAAATGACCGCAGGCGGAAACAGTGGCACCGGTCACCGTCACGGCGCCGGCCCCCAGAAGCACCGTCACTCCCGCCGGCCCTGCCGGCCCGGGCGCACCCGGGTTGACCTGCCGGGCTGGAGTGACCGGCCCGGACACGAGGTTCCCGGTGTACAGCCTGGCCGACGCCACAAGGCCGAGGCCAGGAAACCCGAAATCCGGGGACTGAGCGATTCCAGGAAGACTCAGCGCAACCGCCCCACCGCCGATTTCCCCGAGGTTCTCTGCCCTCCCCGCATCCGCCTCGAAGCGGCCTGATCAGTCCTGGTCGTCGAGTTTCCTGACCAGGGCCGCGGCGAAACGGACCGCCCTGGCGAATGACTGTCGCGAGATGTTCGCGGCAGTATCGGTCGGCCAGTGATAGTTGAGGATCGGGCCATCACCCTGGTTTGCGATCGTGATTGCCTTTCCACCGCGTGCGTTCACCGCGGTGGCGTCATAGGGAAGCCCCGACCCGTCCATTAGCGGCTCGGCCGCCAGCTCCGGATGTTCCCGGCTCACCTCCGCAGCTGCGGCGATCAGATCGGGATCCGCCTTCGAACCGGCCAGACCTCCCTCCCGCGAGAGAACTCTCAGCGGAGCGTCGGCGCTCACCCCGTCAAAGTTGATGAAGAGCCACCCTTCGGTGTCGTTCTTCTTCAGGAATTCCCGCATCCCGATCACCCCGGACTCCTCGCTGCCGGTAACCAGCACGACCAGTCGGCTGTGTTCGAGCGGCGCTTCACCGAAGTGACCGGCCAGAATCAGGCAGGCGGCAACACCCGAGGCATTGTCGTTTGCCCCGGCCACGTCCTCGCCACGCAGCTCCCGTTCCAGTATCAGCGCGGCTGACGCCCCGATCAGGGCTCTTACGCCCTTCAGCAGCCACCGACCGGGAGCAGACCAGTCAAGCAGTGGTGCCAACGCGTTGATCATCAGCGCGATTCCGGATGCCGTCGAGAACCTGCCAAGGAAGGGAGTTGCCTTCGGGTGGAACATTAGGCCGGAGCGCGAGGAATCCATATGTGAAACGAGGCAGATGGTTCGTGACCTATCCTGGTCCAATTCTGCCGGCTCGATCGAGGCCCAGACGTTCTGGCTGCGACCCCTCCGAAGCAGGTTCAAAGGGCTCCACAGGGCGAATCCGGATTCAGCGGCTCCCAGCGAAGCCGCCGCAAAGCCGGCGACGGTTCCGGCGGCCCGCGATTTGCGGCTCAGGGCTCCTGAGAGGAGTGCCAGGCCGAATATCACCAGGTAGGTAGGTCCGAAACTCCTTTGCGAATCGAATTGTTCAACCGTGGACTGAAGCCCGAGCTTCTCCATCTCGGCCGCAATCACTTCGGCCGCCACACGTTCGCGATCACTGGTCGGCGGCCGCGGCCCTATCCCTTCGCTCAGGGCGAAAATCAGACCGCTATCGACTGTCACCTCCTCCTCGCCCACAGCACCACCTTACCCAGCCAATCAAGCCAAACCAGACCGGGTGGGTATCTAATGCATCTATATGGATGCAATAGATACCCACCTCGCAAGCGGGGTTCGTGCTCTGGTCCCGGGGATCTGGATGGTTCGGGTCTTCCGGATCTGCTGCTCCCTGCAACGAAAAGAGCCGCCCC
>JAGQUQ010000149.1 GCA_020438425.1 Solirubrobacterales bacterium | reverse complement strand
CGTCATTGGGGATGCCGAGCGTGCGGCAGACAACATTGGTGTTGCCGCCGGGGAGGAATGTCACCGGGATGTCGGTGCCGGCCAGACCGTTGGCAACTTCGTTGACGGTTCCATCGCCGCCGAAAGCGACCACGATGTCGTAGCCACCATCAACCGCGTCGCGGCCGATCTCGGTCGCGTGATCCTGGCTTTCGGTCGACTCGACCTCCACCTCGTATCGGCCCTGGAGGGCATAGACGACCAGGTTCTTGAGGCGGTCCGAAACCGTCGTGGCATACGGATTCACGATGATCAGCATGCGTCGCTTGCCGTTCGACTTCGGCACGGCGGGCTGGGTGTTCACGAGGTCACCTCGAAGGTGGAGTACTTCTCGCCTTCGTTCTCGACGACGCGACCATCGGCAAGAAGGATGTCGAGATGGCCGATCACCTCGGAAAGCGTCAGGTAGGCCTGAGTCAAGGCAATGTCCCCCCAGATCGCGTTGGCGATGCCGTGGGGCGAGCTGTGGCCTTCGGCGACCAGACCGTAGATCTTCTCGGTGCGGCGGTCCTGGCCGGCGATCCGCTTCTCGATCAGTTCGGCGTGGTCGGTGATCGCCAGCCCGTGCCCGGAAAGCATGATCCTGACCGGCATCGCGGCGGTCTTTTCGAGTGAATCCCGGTAGTTGATCAGCGAACGGGTGCGTTCTTCGCTGCCGTCCAGCGAACGGGAGATCAGCGGGTTGGAGGAGATGTGGGAGAGCAGGTGGTCGCCGCCGAACATCAGCCCGCGCTCTTCGTCCCAGAAAACGGTGTCCGAGGGACTGTGGCCGGGTCGGTGGAATGTCTCGTAGACCCGCGATCCCATCGTGATCGAATCCCCGGCGGCAAACGGCCGGGTCACCTCGACCGGGGCCCCCAACTCCCGGAAGCTGGCGGTTACTTCCTTGAGCAGATTTGCGATGTCTTCCGATACCCCGTAGCGGACCATCAAGTCGACGGCCAGCTGGTCTTCCTGTTCCGAACCCCATGCGAAGCTGGCGAGTCGGTCGACCACGAGGTCGAGTGATGCCACGCCCGCGCCGGAGCGCTCGACCACCGAGGCGATCTGGCCGATGTGGTCGATGTGCTGGTGGGTGGCAACCACCAGCTCGATGTCCTCAAGCCTGTAACCGGCTGCTTCGACTCCCGCTTCGAGCCCCTGCATCGACTTCTCCGACCGCGGACCGGCGTCGATCAGGGTGAGCGGGTCACCTTCGATCAGGTAGCAGTTGATCCGGCCAACGGCAAACGGAGTGGGAACGGGGATCGTGTGGACTCCCCACTCGCGGGCCTGGGCGAGTGCGGCCTCCGATTCCGGTGTCGGATCGGGCTCAGCCACGAATGACCGCCAGGACCTCGTCTCGCTTCTTCTCCATGTCTTCGCGCGAGACCAGCGACTCGAGGTTGAGCCTGAGCAGCGGCTCGGTATTCGAGGGCCGGACGTTGAAATGCCAGTCCTCGTAATCGATCGAAACGCCATCGAGGTGGGTGATTTCGGCTTCGGGATGCATCGCCTCTATCTCATCCATCTTCGCCTGCGGGTCATCGACCTCCGAATTGATCTCGCCGGAAATGAAGTACTTCGAGTGAAACTCCTCCATCAACCCGGAAAGCGAGCGGCCGTCGGTGGAAAGCAGCTGGAGTAGCCGCAGGGCCGGGATCGATCCCGAATCGGCGCAGAAGAAGTCGCGGAAGTAGTAGTGACCGGAAACTTCGCCCCCGAAGACCGCGTTCTCTTCACGCATGCGGCGCTTGAAAAAGGCATGGCCGACTCTTGAAAGGTCTGTTCTGCCTCCGGCTTCAGCGACCACATCGGGGACCGCCCGGCTGGAGCGGGGGTCATAGAGGATGGTGCCACCGGGTTCGGTGTCGAGGGCGGCCCGGGCCAGCAGGGCGCAGATGAAGTCGCCGTCGCAGAAGCGGCCGTCCCCGTCGATGAAGAAGCAGCGGTCCGAATCACCGTCCCAGGCGATCCCGAGGTCGGCGTTCTCCTTCTTGACGGTCTCGATGATCAGTTTGCGGTTCTCTTCGAGCAGAGGGTTCGGCTCGTGGTCGGGGAACTCGCCGTTCGGTTCGAAATACAGCTCGACCAGGTCCATGTCCAGCTTCTTCAGGATCGGCCCGACCATCGGACCGGCCATGCCGTTGCCGCCGTCGACCACGATCCGCATCGGCTTCACCTTGGACGGGTCGATGAAATCGAGCGCGGCCCGGTGGTACTCGTCCCAGAGATCGATCTCCTCGTGGCTGCCGCCGCCCGGGGCCATGCCCATCCCGGCTTCGACCAGACCGCGGATGTCTCCGATCCCGGCGTCACCGGAGAGAGCGAGCGCTCCCTGCTGGACCAGTTTCACACCGGTGTACGCC
>JAGQUQ010000148.1 GCA_020438425.1 Solirubrobacterales bacterium | reverse complement strand
CAGAAGCCGGACACGATCGCCAAGAGCCTCGCGATCGGCGACCCGGCCGATGGTCCCTACGCGGTTGTCCAGGCCAACGAAACCGGTGGTTCGATCGACGCGGTGAGCGATGACGAGATCCGCGAGGGCATTCGCCTGCTGGCCGAGACGACTGGCATCTTCACCGAGACCGCTGGCGGGGTCACGGTCGGCGTGTTGAAGAAGCTGGCCGAGCGCGGCGAGCTGAAGGACGGCGAGAAAGTGGTCGTCTACATCACCGGTGAGGGACTGAAGACCCTGGACGCCAATCGCGATAGCTTTGCGCTGACCGAGATCGATCCGAATCCGGACTCGTTCGAATCCCACTTCGGCCAGGAGGTCGCAGCCTGATGGCAGTTACAGTCAAGATTCCGACCCAGCTTCGCGCCACCACTGGCGGTCAGGCCGACCTGAGCGCGGACGGCGCCACCGTGGGCGAGGTGCTCGAAGCGGTCTTCGCCGAGCACGGCGACCTGCGCGACCGGATCACCGAGAACGGCGAGCTGCGTCGCTTCGTCAACGTCTATGTCGGCGGCGAAGACATCCGTTTCGGCGACGGACTCGGCACCTCCGTTTCCGACGGCGCCGAAGTGACGATCCTTCCGGCCGTTGCCGGCGGTTGCTGAAAACCTGAAGCCTCCGGTCCTGATTCTGAGCGGTGGCCGGGGTACGCGGCTCCGCGAGAAGACCGAAACCCTGCCCAAGCCTCTGGTCGAGGTGGGCGGCAGGCCCCTGATCTGGCATGTGATCCAGATCTATGCCAGCCAGGGCTTCACCAGGTTCTTCCCGTTGACCGGGTATCTGGGCGAGCAGATCGAAGACTTCGTGGCCGGGGAAGCCTGGCCGGAGGGAGTCTCCGTTCAATGCCTGGAAACCGGATTGGATACCCCGACCGGGGGACGTATCGCAGCCGCCAGCGGTCAGGTCGATGGCACCTTCTGCCTGACCTACGCCGACGGGGTGGCCGACCTGGACCTGAACGCGTTGCTCGACTTCCATCGATCGAGTGGCCGGGTCGCGACCATGACTGCGGTTCAGCCGGACCTCCAGTGGGGCGTGGCCGAAATCGATCCGGCCGGCGAAGTGACCGGCTTCATCGAAAAGCCGAAGTCCGAGCACTGGATAAACGGCGGTTTCTTCTGTTTCGAGCCGGCCGTCTTCGACTGGCTCGAGTCCGATTCCGTGCTGGAACGGGAGCCCCTGGAGAATCTGGCCGCTGCCGGTCAGCTCGGCGCCTTCCGTCACGAGGGTTTCTGGGACTGCTGTGACACCTACAAGGACCTGGTGACCCTGAACGACCTCTGGGCCGACGGCAAAGCCCCCTGGCACGGTTCGAAGGCGACGGCTTGACCTCCTCGCTGGTCACCGGCGGCCAGGGCTTCATCGGCGGCCATCTGGTCAAGGCTCTGCTTGAACGTGGTGACGAGGTCACCGTGCTTGACCTACGCAGCGCGCCGGGCCGGGCCCTGGATCTTCATGGCCTGACCGGGGAGGTTCGACTGGTCGAAGGCGACGTGGCCGACCCGGCCTCCGTCCACCGGGCGATTCGCGAGTCGGCCTCCGGCTCAACTGGCCCGGACTCGGTCTTCCACCTCGCCGCCCAGACCCTGGTCGGCCCGGCGGCAGAAGATCCGGTCGCGACCTTTCGGGCAAATGCCGAGGGCACCTGGGTTCTGCTCGAGGCCTGCCGCGAAGCCGGGGTTGGTGCGCTCGTGGTCGCTTCGTCAGACAAGGCTTACGGCCCGAGCGATTCGCTGCCCTATCGCGAGGGTGACGAACTGCGGCCGGCTGCGCCTTACGAGGCAAGCAAGGCCGCGGCCGACGTGATCGCCCGGAGCTACTGGCCCGCTTTCGGCATTCCGGTCGGAGTGACCCGCCTGGCCAATGTCTACGGCGGGGGAGATCTGAATGGATCGAGACTGGTGCCCGAGGTCGCGACCGCCTGCCTGGCCGGCCGTGCCCCGCAGATCCGCTCGGATGGCTCGCCCGAAAGGGACTACCTCCACGTGAGCGATGCGGCCGCTGCGTACCTCGCGATAGAGGGAGCGGTCAAGGACGGACCAGGCAGGGGAGAGGCCTTCAACGCCGGCACCGGCGAGTCCTGGTCGGTCCGGACGATCGTCGAGCTGATCGCCGACGAAGCAGCCCGCGAAGGGGCCGATCTGGTCGAACCCGAGTTCCTCGGTGACGGAGTGCCGCCCGGAGAGATCGACCGCCAGTTCGTCGACGCATCAAAACTGACTGAACTCACCGGCTGGAATCCGCAGACCACCCTTGGAGCAGGAATTACCGAAGCGGTCGAGTGGTACCGGGGCCAGACGGCCTGATTGCCCTGTTAGGTTGAAGCTCATGTGCGGCCGATACACACTCA
>JAGQUQ010000147.1 GCA_020438425.1 Solirubrobacterales bacterium | reverse complement strand
AAGGGCGAGGTCATGCCCGAGGGCTTCGAGTCCTCGCGGACCTCGGACGAGCCGGTTGACGACCGTCCCGACCGCCGTGGCGGTCGTGGTGACGACCGCAGGGGAGGCCGTCGCTGATGTTGATGCCTAAGCGGGTCAAGCACCGGAAGGTCATGCGTGGCCGCCGGAAGGGCAACTCGAAGGGCGGCACCGCCGTTACCTTCGGCGAGTACGGGCTCAAGTCCCTCGAGCGCGGCTGGATCACCAACCGCCAGATCGAGGCAGCCCGTGTTGCGATGACCAGGAAGATGAAGCGTGGCGGCAAGGTCTGGATCAATGTCTTCCCGGACAAGCCGGTCACCAAGAAGCCGGCCGAGACCCGGATGGGCAAGGGCAAGGGCAACCCCGAAGGATGGGTTGCCGTGGTCAAGCCCGGCCGCATCATGTTCGAGGTCTCCGGTGTTCCGGAGGAACTGGCTCGTGAAGCCATGCGCGTCGCCGGTCACAAGCTTCCGCTCAAGACCAAGTTTGTCCAGCGCGAAGGAGCCGAACAGTGAAGTCCTCGGAAGCACACAGCATGCAGGACGTCGAGCTGGTCGAGAAGCTCAAGGAAGTTCGCGAGGAGGCCTTCAACCTGCGCCTCCGTCACGCCACCGGTGAACTCGAGGACACGGCCTCTCTCGGCCGCGCCAAGAAGGACCTGGCCCGACTTCTGACCATCGCCCACCAGCGCAATATCGACCTCGAGCGCGAGTCGAAGCACAAGTAGGAATTTATGTCTGAAGAAGAAAACACAGAAGAAGTCGTAGAGACCCCGGCAGAGGAAGCTCCCGAGGCTGAAGCCCCTGCCGAAGAGGCTCCGGCTGCCGAGGAAGCTCCGGCCGAAGAGGCCGCTGCCGAAGAAGCCCCGGCCGCTGAAGAGGCCCCGGCCGAAGAGCCGGCCGAGCCCGATCCGCTGGACGAGCTTCCCTGGAAGGAAAAGCGCCGGGTCCTCAAGTCGCGTGAATCAGGCGAGGCCGGTCCCGAACGTACCGGCGAGCAGCGCCAGAGCGACCGTGAAGCCGCCCGCGCGAAGAAGGCCGCGATCCGCCGCAACCGCCGCGAAGAGATCAAGTCTGCCCGGAAGGGCGACGGCACCGGCACCCCGCGGGCCGAAAAGACCCGTACCGGCAAGCCGAAGGAGCGTCAGGGCACGGTCGTTTCCGACAAGACCGACAAGACCATCACGGTCCGGATCGACACCGCCCGCCGCCACCCGGTCTACGAGAAGATCGTCCGCCAGACTCACAAGATCCACGCCCACGACGAGAACAACGATGCCCATGAGGGCGACGTGGTTCGCGTGATCGAGACCCGCAAGCTCTCCAAGACCAAGCATTGGCGCCTGGTCGAGGTAGTGGAGAAGGCGAGGTAACCGGTGATCCAGCAGGAATCCAGACTCCGCGTCGCCGACAACTCCGGCGCCCGCGAACTCCTCTGCATCCGCGTCAAGGGCGGCTCGCACCGCAAGTACGGCTCGATCGGTGACGTGATCACCGCGACCGTCAAGCAGGCGAGCCCGCAGGGCAACGTCAAGAAGGGCGAGGTCGTCCAGGCCGTGATCGTCCGGACCAAGAAGGAGATCGGTCGCCAGGACGGGACCTACATCGCCTTCGACGAGAACGCTGCCGTGCTGATCGACGCCCAGAACAACCCGCGTGGCACCCGGATCTTCGGTCCGGTCGCCCGCGAGCTGCGTGACCGTGACTTCATGAAGATCATTTCGCTTGCTCCGGAGGTGCTGTGATGCGTATTCGCACTGACGATCAGGTCCAGGTGATCAGCGGCAAGGACAAGGGCAAGCAGGGCAAGGTCCTGAGGACCGACCCGACGTCCGAGACCGTGTACGTTGAATCCGTCAACATGGTCAAGCGCCACCAGCGCGCCCAGCCTTCGCCCGACGGGCGCGGCCAGGGCAAGGAAGGCGGGATCATCGAGATGGAGGGTCCGATCCACGTTTCCAACGTGGCCCTGGTCGACCCGACCGACAACAAGCCGACCCGCATCGGCATTCGCACCACCGACGACGGCGTCCGCCAGCGCTTCTCGAAGCGCACCGGCGAGGCCATTTAGAGAGCACCATGGAAGCAGCTACGACAACACAGCAGGCAGTTCCGCCGCCCCGGCTCCGAGACACCTACAACAACGAGGTGCTCCCGAAGCTGATCGAGACCTTCGGTTACTCGACTCCGATGCGGGCACCGCGCCTCGAAAAGATCACGCTGAACATGGGTCTGGGTTCCTCCTACGACACCAAGCAGCGCGAGAAGGCGATTGGCGAACTCGCCACGATCGCCGGCCAGCAGCCGAACATCCGGATTGCCAAGAAGTCGATCGCGTCCTTCAAGCTTCGTGAAGGCATGCCGGTCGGTGCTTCGGTAACCCT
>JAGQUQ010000146.1 GCA_020438425.1 Solirubrobacterales bacterium | reverse complement strand
GGATTCGTCGACGCGATGTGGGTCAGCTTTGCCAGCCTGGTGGCCCGCTACGGCGAGCTGCCCGCGCTCAGGCTTGCCCGGGCCTCGGAACGCTCGGTTTCCCAGGTCGGCGAGTTTCTCGAACAGCATGAGGTCGATGCCTGGTACCGGAAATCCGGGTACCTGAACGTCTCGACCGCGCCGCCATACGACGGCTCCTGGGACGGGAACATGAAGGCGATGAGAGCCTCCGGGATCATCGACGGTCCCCGCGAGCTCAGCCCGGCCAACGTCCAGGAGATCTGTGCCTCACCGGCCTTCCGGGGCGGCGTTCACTACGGCGCCGCGGCGACGGTCCAGCCGGCCCGGCTCTCCTTCGGGATCAGGGACGCAAACCACGACCTGGGGGTCGAACTGTTCGAATCCAGTCCGGTGACCCGGATCGAGGACAACGGTCCCGAGGTCAGGCTCTTCACCCCGCGCGGCCGGGCAACGGCCGGGAAGCTGATCCTGGCGAACGGCCCTGCCCTGGCCGGGATGGGTTCGCCGCTTCGGAGCAACGTCACCCTGGCTTCCAGCCACATGGTGATCACCGAACCGGTGCCCGATGTGATCGAGGAACTCGGCTGGACCGGCGGCGAGGCGATCAGCGACTGTCGCTCACTCCTAAGCTACTTCCGCACCACGCCTGACGGCCGCATCGCCTTCGGCTGGGGAGGTGGCCGGATCGCCGCCGGAGCAAGAAGGTTCGGTCGGGCCGAACTGGACGCCGAAGTGATCACCGGAGTGATCGAGGGTCTCCGGCGCTACTTCCCGATGCTGGCCGACAGAAAGCTCGAGTACGCCTGGGGTGGCCCGATCGACGCGTCGGCGACCCACCTGCCGCATGTGGTCGAGCTGCCGTCGGGCCGCGCTTTCGCCGCCTTCGGCTACACCGGGAACGGGGTCGGACCTTCCCAGATGGTCGGTCGCTCGCTGGCCTCGCTCGCCCTCGACCGGCGCGACGAGTACTCGGAACTGGCCTTCATCGAACCGGCGTCCCGGCTTACCAGCGTCCCGCCCGAGCCTTTCCGGTGGATCGGCGGAGCGGTGATCCGGGAGGCGATCGGCCGCCGCGAGGAAGCCTTCATGAACGGCGAGCGACCGGACCCGATCAGCTCCGCGATCGCAAGGATCCCGGAGCTGATCGGATTCCACATAGGCCGCTAGCCGGTTACTCCTCGATGTAGCCGCCGGCGACCAGGTAATCCTTGGCCACCGCGGCGGGCTGTTCCTTGTCGAGGTCGACCCGTGCGTCGAGTTCCTGCATGACCTTCTCGGTCAGGCCTTCCTGGACCAGTTCGATCGTCGCGGCGTAGTCAGGGCCCGCCTCCTCGATCGTTTCCTGCTTGGTCAGGAAGGTGACGTTGCCGGCCGGCAGCACACCCTTGTCGTCCTCGAGGATCGTGTACTTGTCACCCTGGCCGAGCTGGGCGTCGGTGGTGAAGACGATCGAGAGATCGGCCTGACCCTTGTCGAGAACCTCGTACCGCAGGCCGATGTCGACCGGGGTGAAGGACTCGAACTCGAGGCCGTAATTCTCCTGAAGGCCGAGCAGGCAGTCGATCCGCTGACGGCACTCGGGCGAGCCGTAGAGCTTCAGGTCCTGGCTCTTGCCCTGGAGGTCGGAAACGTTCTCGACACCCAGTTCTTCCGCCTTCTCGGTCAGCAGGCCGACCGCGTTGGCGCTGGCAAACGGGGTCGGGGGCAGGGCCTCGATCCCTTCGCCGGCCAGATCCTTCTTCGCCATCTCGTAGGCACCGTTCACATCACCCGGCACGTCTTCCGGGGCGGTGTCGAAGAAGGAGGTCAGGGCGGTCGAGATGTACTCGGGATAACCCGAGATCTCGCCCTTCTTCAGCGCCGCCAGGGCAACCGTCTCGGAACCGAGGTTGAGGTCGGTCTCGACCTTGTAGCCGGCCGCTTCGAGGGCCTGCGCGTAGATCTCTCCGAGCACGATCTGCTCGGTGAAGTTCTTCGAACCGATGGTCAGGGTCGGGGTGTCGCCGTTGGCCGGATCGGACTCGATCGTGCCGCTCGACGAGGTCGTTTCGGCTGGCGCATCATCACTCGAACTGTCGTCCGATCCGCAAGCGACCAGACCGAGCGCCATCGCGAGCAGGGCGATCATCAGCAGATAACGCAATTTCTTGACAGGCATCTGTCGTTTCTCTCCTTGACTGGTTATTGACTGGGGTGGGTCTCTCGGTAAGACCGTATCCGCCCGGGCGGGCGTTCAAGCAGAAATCGGATCAGGAACGTTTCAGTTTGAGGCCCTTCGAGGTCATCGCCCACTGGATCCCGGCCAGGGTTCCCTCCAGCGCGAGGGCCATCAGGGCGACCAGAACCGCGCCCGCCAGCACCCCGGCGTCGCCGTACACGTTGCGGGCGATGATGAAG
>JAGQUQ010000145.1 GCA_020438425.1 Solirubrobacterales bacterium | reverse complement strand
GAGATCACCTTCGAGAGCCGCGACGAACGGCAGGCCGAGAACTACCGCAAGATGATGGTGGCGATGGCCACCGACGTCCGGGTCATCCTGATCAAGCTGGCCGATCGCCTTCACAACATGCGGACCCTCAGTTCGCTGCCCAAGCAGAAACAGATTCTCAAGTCCCGCGAGACCCTCGAGATCTACGCCCCGCTCGCTCACCGGCTCGGCATCCACGCGATCAAGTGGGAGCTCGAGGACCTTGCTTTCGCGACGCTCCACCCGCGCAAGTACTCCGAGATCAAGCACCTGGTGGCGCAACAGCGAAACGAACGCGAGAGCTTCGTCGAGGAAGCCGGAACCTACCTCTCGGAGGAACTGAAGAAGGTCGGTATCGAGGCGGAGATCGCCGGCCGGGCCAAGCACTTCTACTCGATCTACACGAAGATGACCAAGAAGGGCCGCGAGTTCAACGAGATCTTCGATCTCACCGCGATGCGGGTGATCGTCGGCTCGGTCAAGGACTGCTACGGCGCGATCGGCGTCGTCCACTCGCTCTGGAAGCCGCTGCCCGGGAGATTCAAGGATTACGTCGCCATGCCGAAGGCGAACATGTACCAGGCTCTCCACACGACCGTGATCGGTCCGGAAGGCAAGCCGCTGGAGATCCAGATCCGCACCTCCGAGATGCACCGTCTCGCCGAGTACGGAATCGCCGCTCACGTCTCCTACAAGGAAGGCGCCAGCAGCCCGGAGAACTCGAAGGAGAAGATGACCTGGCTGCGGCAGCTGGTCGAGTCGGAGTCCGAGCAGGACCCGACCGAGTTCCTGCAGTCGCTGAAGGAGGATCTCTTCGAGGACGAGGTGTTCGTCTTCACGCCGAAGGGCGAGGTGATGAACCTTTCCGCCGGATCGACCCCGGTCGACTTCGCCTACTCGATCCACACCGACGTCGGTCACCGCTGCGTCGGGGCAAAGGTGAACGGCAAGATCGTGCCGCTCCACTACCAGCTCAAGTCCGGCGACATAGTCGAGGTGCTGACCGCGAACAAGGACCGCGGACCGTCCCGGGACTGGCTGAAGCTGGTCGGCACCAGCCGGGCCCGAAACAAGATCAGGGCCTGGTTCCGCGAGGAGAAGCGCGACGACGCCGAACGCGACGGTCGCGAAGCCCTGGCCGAAGCGCTTCGCAAGCGGGACCTGCCACCCCAGAAGTTCTCCGGTTCACCGATGCTGGCGGACGTGATGCGGGAGATGGGTTTCCGCAAGGCGGAGGATTTCTACATCGCCCTCGGTCAGGGAAAGGTCTCGGCGAAGACGACCGCGAACAAGCTGATCCAGCGTCTGCGTCTGGGCGAGATCATCGAGCCGGCGCCGGTCGAGAACATCGAGTCGGGCACGCCAAAGCGCAGCCGGGCGATCCGCGAGGCATCCGAGTTCGGGATCAAGGTCGAAGGGGTCGATAACGTCGCTCTGCGACTGGCCAAGTGCTGCCGTCCGGTTCCCGGCGACGAGATCGTCGGCTACGTTTCGCTGGGCCGCGGGATCACGATCCACCAGGCCAGGTGCCAGAACGTCTCGAACCTGGAGAAGTCACCGGAGCGCATGGTCGAAGTGTCGTGGGAGGGCGAGAACGAGGCGACCTTCCGGGTCGAGATCCAGGTCGATGCTTACGACCGGACCCGCCTGCTCGAAGACCTCTCCCGGACGTTTTCCGAAGCCGGGGTCAACATCATTTCGGCCAACCTCACTACCAGCCCGCCGATGGTCAAGAACCGTTTCGTGATCGAGGTGGGGGACACCGGCCAGCTCAAGCAATGCATCAACCGCATCCGCCACGTCGAAAGCGTCTTCGACGCCCACCGCGTAAACACGACGGACTGACCCGCCCCGGGCCAAATCCGGATGAGCCGGGACCTAACCGACGGTCCACCAGCCACCTGTAGATCGATTAACCCCGTACTACGAGGTTAATCAGCCCTCAGCTGCCCCGACCCTTAGCTGCTCTGGAGGTGGTCCCGGACCGACTGGACCTTGGACTCGAGGGTCTGTTCCTTGTCGGTTCTCTGATCGACCTTGAGGACCGTGTAGACGCGGGGGATGCCGGACTCGAACGGCAGGGCGTGGATCTCGGCAGCGAGCGCGAAGATGTCGGCCGCATCGCCTTCCAGGGAAGTACCCATGGCGTGAAGCTCGAAGAGGACCTTGTCCTGACCTTCGAGGTGGCGCGCAATCTCGGCAAGAAGATCCCCGACCGACGCCCCTTCGCGGCCAATCGGGAGTACTGTGATGTCGGCAGTAGCCACGTTTCAATAGTAACTCCGGTGAAAAGCAGGCAGGGAGGAAGCATGAAGCTCGTCGTCGCATCGTTCGTTCTGGTCGCAGCTCTGACGCTGCCGTCAACATTCTCGGTTGCCTACCCGCCGGGCAAGCCGCCGCTCGAGGTGAAGGAGAGCAAAGTGCTCTGCCCCTCGGCCGATGTGGAGCCCGGCCCGTACAAACCGTTCAGATTCGAGACTCTCGAGGG
>JAGQUQ010000144.1 GCA_020438425.1 Solirubrobacterales bacterium | reverse complement strand
GCTCCTCAGATCCCCTTCCACCTTCTCGAGCAGGTCATGGCCCTGCTTCACGCTCCACTGTCCCGGCACCAGCACATGGACCGAGATGAATGTGCGGCGGCCCGCTCTCCTGGTCCGCAGCGCGTGGAAGTGGATGTCGCTGCTTTCGTATCGGTTGAGGGCCCCGTGGACCGCAGTCAGCTCGTCATCGGGCAAGGCCTTGTCCATCAGGCCCGACATCGAATCGGAGACCAGGCCGACCCCGGTCCGGACGATGTTCGCGGCAACTACCAGCGCGATGATCGGGTCCAGCCGCTCCCAGCCGGTCAGCCAGACCAGGGCCACTCCGGCCACGACCCCGGCCGAGGTCCAGACATCGGTCATCAGGTGCTTGCCGTCGGCGACCAGGACCATCGATGACTCTTCCCTGCCGGTCCGGATCAGGAACCTTGAGGTGAGGAGGTTGAGCAGCGAAGCCGCGACAGTTATCGCGAGACCGATGCCGACCTCGGAAAGCTCTGCGGGATTGATCAACCGGTCGATCGCGGCGTAGGCGATGGTGACCGCGGCGAGCATGATCAGGGCGCCCTCGAAACCGGCCGAGAGATAGTCGGCCTTCTCGTGACCGTAGGCATGGTCCTCGTCGGCGGGGCGGGTCGCCCAGAGGATCACGATCAGGGCTACCCCGGCGGCGACCAGGTTGACCACCGATTCCGCCGCATCGGAAAGCAGACCGACCGAACCGGTCAGGAGCCACGCGGCGAACTTCATCGAGATGGTCAGCAGCGCCACGGCGATCGAGACGCAGATCACCCGGATCAGCCTGCGTCGGCGTCGATCGTTGTCACTCACGGTCGCTGACATGGGCAAGAGATCTTCTCACGGGTCCCGCTAGGTAGGCTCCACCCATGGCCGAGGCCGTAAACACAGAGTCCGTGAGCACCCGTCTCGAGGCGATCAACGAGCACCTCGGGCTGCTTACCGATTACCTCGACCCCGAGGGTCTCGAGTCGGAAGTGACGAGGCTCGAAGAAGTGATGCAGCAGCCCGGGTTCTGGGACAACCAGGACAAGGCCGCTTCGGTCTCGGCCGATCATGCCCGCGCCCAGCGCAAGCTGGAAGGTTTCAGGAGCCTCCAGTCGGAGGCCGGCGACCTGGCCGAGATGGCCGAGATGGCAGAGGTCGACGAGGAGATCGCGGCCGAACTCGAGGAGCAGCTCGGCTCGGTCGAGTCGAGGCTGGAAGAACTCGAAGAAGCCCGCCTGTTCAGCGGTGAGTACGACCACGGCGACGCGATCGTCTCGGTTCACGCGGGGGCCGGCGGGACCGACTCCCAGGACTGGGCCGAGATCCTGCTCCGGATGTACCTCAGGTGGGCCGAACGCCGGGGCTTCTCGGTCGAGATGCGGGAAGCCTCCGAAGGCGAGGAAGCCGGACTCAAGTCGGCCACCTTCCTGCTCAAGGGGGAAAACGCCTACGGCCTGATTGCCGCCGAGAGGGGGGTCCACCGGCTGGTCCGGATCTCGCCCTTCGATTCTTCGGCCCGTCGTCACACGAGTTTCTCGCAGGTCGATGTCGCCCCGGTGGTCGATGAGGACGTCGAGATCGAGATCGATGATTCCGACATCCGGATCGACACCTACCGTGCTTCCGGCGCCGGCGGCCAGCACGTCAACAAGACCGACTCGGCGGTCCGGATCACCCATGAGCCGACCGGGGTGGTGGTCCAGTGCCAGAACGAGCGCTCGCAGACCCAGAACAAGGCGGTCGCGATGCAGATGCTCAAGTCGAAGCTGGTCGAACTCGAGGAACGCAAGCGGGCCGAGGTCGTAAACCAGGAACGGGGCGAGGTCAAGGATGTCGCCTGGGGCTCGCAGATCCGCTCCTACGTCCTTCAGCCCTACACGATGGTCAAGGACCACCGCACCGATTTCGAGGTCGGAGACGCCCAGCGCGTCCTCGACGGCGACATCGACGGCTTCATCCGCGAGTACCTGAACCGCACAGCAGGATAAGGGCGCGGATTGACAGAGTTGGCCAAGTTGGCTAACCTTGAATCCATGGGCAAGCCTGTAGCTATCGGCGAAGCAAAGACCAACCTCTCCAAACTGGTCGAGAAGGCGGAGCGGGGTGAAGAAGTCGTGATCCGTCGCGGCAGCAAACCGGTCGCGAAACTGATCCGCTACGAACGGCCTGATCGGGTTCTGTTCGGAGCCTTGAAGGGAAAGATCAAGATCGGCGAGGGCTTCGAAGATCCGCTCTCCGAATTCGACGAGTATCGCTAGGTGTCGACGGTACCGGGCATTCTGCTCGACACCCACGCCGCACTCTGGCTACTCGCCGGCGACCCCCGCACGCCCGATTGGTTGAGAGACACGAGCGAGGATCTCTATCTGAGCGATGCTTCGATCTGGGAAGTTGCCATCAAGCGATCGCTGGGGAAAATCGAGGTGGGCGACGACTTTCCCGACCAGGTTCGCAAACTGGGAATCCTCCGGCTCGGCATCGAAACCGGGCACACCTGGAAAGTGAAAGATCTGCCCTTCAACCACAACGACCCTTTCGAC
>JAGQUQ010000143.1 GCA_020438425.1 Solirubrobacterales bacterium | reverse complement strand
GTGTACTGGGCGCCCTCGATCAGGAACCCGTAGCCGTCGTTTTCGAGGCCCTGGTCGAACTGGTCGACCACCGCGGCGTGAGGAGGGCCCCACCATGCCTGCTGGTCCTCGGAGTAGGTGGCGAAGATCAGGGTGCAGGGGTGGAGGCGCAGATACTTGCCGGTGGCCGGGCCGCCGATCCCGGAGCGAAGCAGCAGGGCCGGCGATTCGAGGGCTCCACCCGCGACCACTACCCGGGGTGCGCGGACCGTGATCCGGCCGCCTTCGATGGTCGCTTCGACCCCGGCCGCGCGGCCGTCTTCGACCAGCACCTTCTCGGCCTGGCAGCCGACGACAATCCCGGCGCCGTTGTCGGCGGCGTCCTGAAGGAAGGTCTTCATGGTCGACTGCTTGGCTCCGGACTGGTCACCCCAGCCCATGTAGCCGGCGACCAGCGGATCGTGCTTCTCCGGATCCCAGTTGCGGTCGGTCTTGTGCCAGCTCCAGCCGAGCTTTTCGGCCGCGTCGATCCAGGTCTTCTGGGTCTGGTTCAGCTCCGAGCAGTCGCTGTTTACCTTGGAGCGCTCCCAGATCGAGTCGATGTGGCGGTCGAAGTCGGGCGCGTTCACATCCTCGAGGCCGTACTCGTCGGCCCATTCCTGGCGGACCCAGGGCTTCGGCTTGAGGCTGTTGGTCCAGTTGATCAGGGTGCCGCCGCCGAGGCAGCTGCCGGCCTGGAGGCTGATGTTGAAATCGGCCGAGTAGGTCGGGCCACCACGCCAGTACATGCGGGCGAAGCCGTTCAGTTCGGTCTGGTCGAAGTCGGACTCGTTGAAGTAGCCGCCCATCTCGAGCACGATCACCTTCAGTCCCGCCTCGGCCAGGCGGGCGGCGATCACGCCACCACCGGCGCCGGAACCCACGATCACCGCATCGGCTTCCAGCACATCGCCGTCAGCGGGAGTGAGAGGCTTGATCGTCTTCTCGACCTGCGGAGGAGGGGAGGAGGGTCCGGGGAAGCCGAACTGCTCCCAGGCCGGGTTCGGCGGCAGGCCGTAATGGAAGAAGAGGGTCATCTGGGTCAGCGCGGCGACGCCGATCGCCGCTTCGCGACTGGCCAGCGAGGTGTTGGTCAGGATCTGCTCGCGCGAGGCCTGGGAAAGCGAGGCGAAGTTCTGCATCGCCAGGCTGTCCAGCAGTTGGTCCATGCCGTCCTGGTCGGCCTGGGGCATCTCGCCGATCGTCTGGGCGACGATCTCGTTTGCTCCCGTGTCGGCGGCGGACCGGGCCCAGAATCCGTTCGGGTCATCCTCCCGCTGAAGCGACGGCACGATCGTGTCGCAGACGGCATTCAGGACGGCAATGCGGTTCTCGTCAAGCACGGGCGTAATCCTCTCCTCGGTTCCTCTCCGTGAAGCCGAGTCTACTCCGGGCATGCCGGTGAGCGGAAACGCCTTCAGCTTCGCTCGTAAATGTCCCGGCGATGACCAAGCGTGACCACGACCACGAGCAGGACATCGTCCTCGATTGTGTAGATGATCCTGTAGTCACCGACCCTCACCCGGAAAGCATCGCGGCCCCGAAGCATTCTCGAATTCGGCGGGCGCGGATCATCGGCGAGCAGGGAGATCGCTCCCCGAATCCTTCTTGCTACCTGCGGATCGAGTTTCCTGAGCGACCGTTGTGCCGCCGGACGAACTTCGATCCGGTAGCGGCTCATTCCCAGCCAAGATCTGCTTTGACCTCGTCCCAGGGAATGTTCTCGCCCTCTTCCGCCATCGCGGCGTCGAAGGCAAGCTCATCCTCGATCTCGTCGAGTGCGTCCATCATCCGTTCGAAGCGCTCGGGGCTGACCATGACGGCTGCCCTCTTTCCGTGGCGTTCGAGAAAGACCGCTTCCGTCTGAGAAATCTCCACGGCTTCCGCGAGGGAACCACGAGCTTCACTGATGCTGAAACTGGCCATGACCAAATTGTACAGATTCAATTTCAGTCTGTACGGAATCAGCCGGGCGGGAAGAGGCGGTCCTCCTCATTTTTCTTGCCCGGGAAGATCTTGAGTCCTACGCCTTCGAGCTTTCCTGTGTCCGGGTGTCTCATGAAGTTTGGTTCGAGGGCCTTGAAGCTGCGGGAAGCGGGGCCGAGGCCCTGGAACTGCGACGCCCTTGTCGGACCGACCACGAGGTCGGCCAGCTGGAGGCCGAGCGAGTAGTGGGAGGGGCCGAGCAGGAGACCGTCGACTATCCGGTCGAGCTCGGCGAACTCGGTGCCCTCCTCGTGGATGCGGTCGAAGAAGCGGCGCATGTGGTCGTCCTCTTCGTAGCGGCGGGAATCGAGCACGATCACCCCATGCGAATCCTCCGCGGCGAGAAACCGCTGGAAACGCTCCGCGACGAAGGTGAGGGCTGTGCGGTAGATCGTTTCGGGATCGGCGAAGAAGCGCTCGCGAAACTCCGGGTCATCACCCTCGGTGTAGAGGACCGTGACCAGACAGTGGATCGGCAATGAGCCGAGGCACCGGTAAACCGGATACGAAGCCTCTTCGGCCAGGCCGCCGCCGCGGGTGATCTCCGACCACTTGTACTCCTTG
>JAGQUQ010000142.1 GCA_020438425.1 Solirubrobacterales bacterium | reverse complement strand
CAGCGCGTCGACCTGCTTCGAGATTCGCTCGGCGGTCCGGTGCCGGGTGCCGGTCTCGACCGAGTGGATGGTCGGGTCCGGCATCATCTGGACGTTGGCCCAGGTGATCTTGCTGCCGTCGGCATTGATCAGGATCGCTCCGTCCATCTTTGCCACCTGGTAGAGCATGGCCGGGCTGTAGTCGATGTCGAGCCTGATTCCGCCGGAAAGCATGAAGGCGAAATCCTCGGTCTCACCGACGACAATCAATCCGCCGGTACGGGCGTGGAGAATATTGTCGATGCCTTCGCGAAGCTCGGTACCGGGAGCCACCGCGTCAATGGCACGAAGCAGCCTTGGATCCTGACGCTCTGAAAGATGAGCAAGATCACTTTCAACCACTGGTGCCATTCAGAGAATTATGCCAGATTCGGCTTTCCAATGCGGTCTGACGCCATTTGGAGCCCCGAATTTCAGTCGGTTGAACGTCCCCGAATCCCGCCGGGAGAGCCGAATTTAGCCGAGCCTGAATCTCACGCTGCAGCGGCCCCGGCGGCGGTCATACTTCCGGAAAATGCGGCTTTAAGGGCCTGACTCACGGTGACACAGGACGAGAGCCCTGGGAGTCGTTCGCCGCCCCGGGGCCCGATCACAGGTGCCAGGCCGAATTTGGCAGCTTCGGCGACCCTGCGGTCGGCATGTGCCACGTACCTGAGATCGCCGGTTAGACCGAGCTCGCCGAAACAGGCCAGCGGCTTGCCTTCGGGCCCCGAAAGGGGCTCCCCGCGCTGGGCCGATGCGACCGCGAGTGCGACCGCCAGGTCGGCGCCCGGCTCGTCGATCCTGACCCCGCCGACCACGTTCACGAACACATCGGCGGTCCCGAGGCCGAGCCGGGCGTGCCGGGCCAGCACGGCCAGGATCATGCTCAGGCGGTTGCGGTCGATCCCGTTGACGACCCGCCGGGGTATCTCGAGTTCGGATGGAGACACAAGAGCCTGGACCTCGACCAGCACCGGTCGGGTTCCCTCCATCGAGGCAAGAACGACCGAGCCCTGGGCTCCGGTCGCTTCCTCGACGAACCGGGCCGACGGGTCGAGCACCTCGGTCAGGCCGCCCGATCGCATCTCGAACACCCCGACCTCGGAGGTCGCCCCGAAGCGGTTCTTGATCGCACGCAGGGTTCGCCAGGTGCGTTCCCGCTCTCCCTCGAAGCGGAGGACACAATCGACCAGGTGCTCGAGGACCCGGGGTCCGGCCAGACTCCCCTCCTTGGTCACGTGGCCGACCAGGATCACCGCCACGTCCAGCCGCTTGGCTAGTTCGGCGAGGGCGTTGGCCGCTTCGCGGACCTGACCGACCGAACCGGGGGCGCCGCTCAGCTCCGAGCTGTGCATGGTCTGGATCGAGTCGATCACGCAGACCGCCGGTCGTTCGGCTTCGATCGTCCCCAGCACGGTTTCCAGCGAACTCTCGGCCAGAGCCTTCACCTCGAGGGCCGCCGGACCGAGCCGCTCGGCCCGCATCCGGACCTGGGCGGCGGATTCCTCGCCCGAGACATAGAGGGCATCGGCCCCGGAAGCCTGGAGATTCGCCATCGCCATGCCGGTCAGGGTGCTCTTGCCGATGCCCGGCGAACCGCCGAGCAGGACCAGCGAACCCGGCACGATCCCGCCCCCGAGAACGCGGTCGAGTTCACCGATGCCGGTCGAGAAGCGCTCTACCCGGGTGGCCTGGACTTCCCGAAGCGGCACCGCCTTTCCGGGCGCCCCTGACGCGAGGCTGCGACCGTTTCCGCTCCTTCCCGAGGCCGTCTTCGGCGCGGGTTTCGGGGCCGCCTGCTCGACCAGCGTGTTCCACTCCCGGCAGTCGGGACACTGGCCGGTCCAGGCCATCGCGACGTGGCCGCAGTTCTGGCAGACGTGTTGTGAACGGATTTTCGCCATACCCCAGTAAGGGTAGGGGCGCCGAAGGACGCCCCTACCCCCTTCTGACAGTCGGGCGGGGTTTACGGAAAAGCCGCAGGTTTCCGACCTGGCCGCGCCAATATCCTGCGGGTATGTACTGGACGTTCCTTGTTTTTCTTCATGTCGTGGCGATGGCGTTCTTCCTGGGAGGCCAGATCATGCTCGCCTTTACCGTGGTGCCGGTGATGCGGGAGGAGCCCGCCCAGCCGGAAAGGATCCGGGAAATCGCCCAGCGTTTCGGGATCGGCTCGCTGATCGCACTCGGCTTCCTGCTGCTTACCGGGATGATGCTGGCCTCCCACTTCATGCTGTGGGACTACGGCCCCTTCCAGGTCAAGATGGCTCTGGTCATCGCCACGATCGTCGCTGTCCTGCTCCACATGATGCGCGGCAACAGCCACATCCTGATGGGGATCACCTTCCTGCTCACCCTCGCCACCGTCTACGCCGGAGTGAATCTCACCCACTGATAGCTTCACGGGTCCATGAGTACCTCTGAAGACCTCGCCTCCGAGGCCCCGGGCGGCGCCCGGGAAATCCGCTTCCTGAACATCATCGCGATCGTCGCCGTGATCGACTTCCTGTTGCTGATTCCCCTGATCTGGGCCTCCAGCTTCGTCGCCGACAAGCACGGCGTGGTCTCGATCCTCGGACCGCTGCACGGCACCCTCTTCATCGTGCTGATCGGGCTCTGCGCCTACGGGTCGATGCAGAAGTG
>JAGQUQ010000141.1 GCA_020438425.1 Solirubrobacterales bacterium | reverse complement strand
CGCAGCTTATCGCCCGATCCGACCGCAATATCGCCGCAACAAGGTGACAACCCCGTCGCGGGAGTCTCCAACCGTCAAGAACCCCCGATCCAAGGAGATTCCAATGCGTTCCCTGCTCATGTCACTTACCGTCACCGCCTCGAACCAGAAGCAGAACCTCAACCCGGAAGACCCGCGCAGCCGACGTCGATAGCCCGATGGAGCTGCCCCACTATCCTCGGTCCATGGTCAAAGACGTAGATGAGGCGGGCTTCCAGCAGGAAGTCATCGAGCGCTCCAAAGAGGTTCCGGTGGTCGTCGATTTCTGGGCCGAGTGGTGCGGCCCCTGTCGCACCCTCGGCCCGGCGATCGAACAGGCGGTGAAGGACCGCGAAGGCAAGGTCGAGCTGGCCAAGGTCGATGTCGATTCCAACCAGCAGTTGGCCGCCGCCTTCCGGGTCCAGGGCATCCCGGCAGTCAAGGCCTTCGTCAACGGCGAGATGGTCGACGAATTCACCGGCGCCCTCCCGCCGGCCCAGATAGACGAGTTCCTCGACCGGGTCATTCCCGCCCCGGAGAAGTCAGAGGAAGAGCTGGCCGAGGAACGCGCGGCCGAGCTCGAATCAAACGAGTTCGTAATTGCCGGCCGCGAAGCCCGCGAAGAACTCGAAGCGTCGGACAACCCGCCGACCGAAGCCTTCAAGGCCTGGGATGAAGGCGACCACGAGTTCGCCTTCGACCTCCTCCAGAAGGAAGTGGAACTAGCCGCCACCAACCCCGACCACCGCGACCTCCTCCGAAAGCTAATGGTCGGCTACTTCACCGAACTAGGCCCCACCTCGGAACTCGCAGCAACCCACCGCCGCCGCCTGGCCACGATCCTGAGCTGACTGGAGCCAGGCGAAGGTCGACGGACGACCGGTCAGTCTGCGGTCACGTCAGCGCGCTGACCACTCCGGACCGCGCCTTCCATCAGCCCGGAGAACTCTCCGGCCGTGTGTTCGCCGACGAAGCGGAGCGGACCGACCGGTTCGATCAGGGCAGCGGTCTGGCTGACCATTGGCGAGATCGAGTAGGCACCCTTGACCAGCGGGTCGTCATCCCAGGTCGAAAGCACGGCACCCTCGGGGTCGAGCTCGAGGTCAGGTCTGGTGCGGGCCAGTGACTCGAGCCACTTCTCCGGCCCGGATTCGACTTCCAGCCGCTTCAGGGCCGGGGCCGATCCGGCAAAGCAACTGACCACCGGCGTGACCGAATCGTCGGCCCCGGTCTGGGTCCAGCACCACCAGCGCTCGGGCACGTTCATCACCGAGCTCGGAGGAACCGACTCCAGCAGCGGCACAAAGAGCTTCGCGGCATGGCCGTAAGGCAGCACCCGGTTGGCAACCGCTTTCTCCTCGGGCAGCCCGGGAGCGAACTGGATCTGGTCCATGACCGAGGCGGGAATGGCGAGCACGCAGCGTTCTCCTTCGAAGATCGCCCCCGACTCGCAGCAGACCGCCATCCCGGTCTCGGCCCAGTTGATGAACTCGACCTTTTCGCCGAGATGAACCCGCTCGCCCAGCCGCTCGGCCAGGGCAAGGGCCAGCGACTGGTTGCCTCCGGCCAGTCCCGGCGAGGGCGAATCATCGATCGCGGCCAAGCCCGCCATCTCAGGCGCCGGCACCTGTTCGATCACCTCGGCCGCCGAGATCTCGGTCCGGGCTTCGATCACTTCTTTCGCTCCTTGCGGGATGTCGAGCGGAGCGAGGATCCATGCTGCCGAGGGTTTGTCGGAGTCGGGCGCTTCCTCGGCCTCGACCAGCGCCTCTCGAAGCTTTTTCACCGCAGCCCTCAGAGTCGGCCCGTCAACCCGGGTGCCCCCGACCGGTTCCCTTTGGCCGTAGCGCATGCCCTTGTCCAGGGTGCCGATCCCCAGCTCGGCCGCAAGCTTCACCAGCTCGGTGTTGCCGGGAAGGATGAACTCTGCCCCCATCTCGATCGAAGCCCCGTTCGAAAGCACCCGGCTCCAGGTCCGACCACCAACCCGGTCCCGCGCTTCGAGCACGGTCACATCCCAACCTCGTTTGTCGAGCTCGCAGGCAGCGGAAAGGCCAGCCAGCCCCGCCCCAACCACTACGGCTTTCCGACCGGCGCTCACCATGCCCTCAGCCTAGATGCTCACCAATGCCGGTAAACGTCGGACCGGTGACCGATCTTGCGAACCATTACTTCCTTCCCTGATTCATCGATCGCGTAGATCACCCGGTAGGGACCCCGCCGGGCTGACCAATTCCCTTCGAGGTCAAACTTGAGTGGCTTGCCGACCCGTTTGGGGTTCTCGGCCAGAGCGCCGATGAGGTTGACTACCGCGAAGGAGTATTTGGCTGGAAGCCTCGCCAGATCCCTTCGTGCGGGCCTGTCCACGGTGACTTTCCACTCGGCCAAGTCAATCCTCGAAGCCGAGCTCTTTCTTGAGCTCGTCGAGCGTTACGTAGTCACCCGCGGCGTGTGCTTCTTCACCTTCACGGATCCCGGCCACCAGCTCGGGATCGGACATGATCGCCAGCGTCTCTTCGAGGCTCTCAAGGTCGTCCGGGTGGAGGATGATCGCCGAAGCTTTGCCGTTGCGGGTGATGGTCACCCGCTCCTGGTCCGACTCCACCAGATCCACGATCTCCGAAAGGTGGGCTTTCACATGCGAAAGCGGATACGTCTCACTCATGACCAGAATTCTAGT
>JAGQUQ010000140.1 GCA_020438425.1 Solirubrobacterales bacterium | reverse complement strand
GGTCAGCGTGTACCAGGGGATCAGTCCCCAGTCCATCTTCTCCTTGAGCGCGGCGATCTTCTCCTGCGGCGCACGGGAGACGAAGGCGAGCGAAGTGTCCTTGGCGTTGATGTGAACCGGGTTGATGACGTTGTCGGCGACCATCGAGCAGCCGGGACAGCCCTTCTCCGGAAATCCCTTCACATCCGGGTCGAAGAAGAAGCGGTAGACGACCAGCTGGCGGCGGCCGTCGAAGAGATCGAGCAGGCTCAACCGGCCGTCCGGCCCCTCGAACTCGTACTCCTTTTCAACTTCCAGCCAGGGCATCCGGCGCCGCTCGGCGGCCAGGGCGTCCCGGGCCCTGGTGTGCTGCTTCTCCTTGACCAGAAGCTCTTCCCGGGCGGCCTTCCATTCCTCGGCCGTGACTGTGTTCGGTGTTTCCATGCTGCTGCCTCTCATTCGCTTTCGAAGTGACGCTCGAGACTCTCGAGGGCCTGGGTCCAGCCGGTGTTGACACCCATGTGGCCACCGGGAGGCGCTTCGCCGAGGCGGTCATGGGTGAGGGTTACCTCGGTCGCTCCCGGTCCGGACTCCCGAAGTTCGATCGTCATCCGGGACATGTGGGACTGGTCGGACTCGACGTCGAACCCGCCGAACTTCCAGTCCATGACCAGCCGGGAGTTGGGGACCAGCTCCGTGTACTCCCAGGTGAAGCCCCCGACCTCCTGCCCGTCCATGGCGTGGACGAGCTCGCCGCGACCTCCGACCCTGGCGTCGTTCCGCGCGGAGACGCCGGTGAACTGGTCGGGATGCATCCAGCGCACCAGTTCGTCGGGATCGATGAAGGCCCGATAGACCATCTCGACCGGGGCGCCGATTTGCTTGACGATCCGGACTGAATCTCCGATCGCGGTCACTTGCTCTCCTCCATGTCTTCCTCCAGTACCCGGGCGAGGCGGTCGAGACTCTCGCTCCAGAATTTCTCGTAGTAGCCCAGCCACTCGCTTGCTTCGCGGAGCGGCTCCGGCCTGAGCGAACAGATGTGCTGCCGGCCCTCGACCCGCCGATTGACCATGCCGGCCCTCTCCAGCACCTGCACGTGCTTTGAGGCGGCGGCGAAGGACATCCTGGTCGGCCGCGCGAGATCACCGACGGTGCACTCACCACCGGCAAGCTGTCGAACCATTCCCCGCCGGGTCCGGTTCGACAGAGCCTGAAAGACCCGATCGACCTCTTCAGTTTCTTCAACCATGTGGTTGAACATAGGGGGTCCAAACTCATTTGTCAACCGATTGGTTGAACGATCGTCCGAACCTTTGCCCCCCGAACAGTGTTCGGATACTGTGGGGAGTCAGGCAACCAAGGGGAGATTCAGGTGCGCAGATTCATAGCATTCGCCGCTTTGTCAATCGGCATTTTCGCGGCACCGCTCAGCGCATCGGCGCTCGAATTCGAGGCTGCCCCCGGCACCCCGCTGATCGGGGAGGACCGGCAGTCCGATCCCCCCGCGTCCATCGACAAGGATTTCGTGCCAACCGACGTAGCCGCCGGCCATTTCAACAACGACGCTTACGAAGACATCGCCGTGGTCGCCGATGTCTCGAAGTACATCTACGTGTATCTCGGCAGCGCCGACGGATCACTCACGCCTTCGGCCTCCAACCCGATCGGGGCGAACTCGCCCGAGACCGAACGCCGCCTGGTGGTTCACGCTGCCGACCTCGACAAGGACGGTGACACCGACCTGGCAACCGTCGGCTGGGATGAACCAACCGTCGAGGTCTACCTGAACGACCGCATCATCGGACCGGTCGACAACAACAACGAGAGCTTCGGAACCGTCCCGGACTCGGGATTCGACATCTGGCCACTGGATGAGGCCTCGCTTGCCGGGTACACCTCCAGCTACTTCGGTGACAAGGATGGCGACGGCGACGACGACCTGATCCTCGGCGTAGACGAGAACCGGTACGTCTACCTCGAAAACGAGGCCGGCGAGTTCCAGAACGCCGACGGTGCGGTTCCGGCAGAAGGTCCCTCCACTTCGGAGAACGGCAAGATCTACTCGACCACGATCGGTGATTTCAACGGCGACGGTCAGGGTGACCTCGCTCTGATCAGCACACCTTCCTACGACCCCGAGAATCCGCAGCCGGTGCGGGTGCTGTTTGCCCCGTCCAACGGAGAGACGACCTTCGCCGCCGCGACCTCTTTCGCTTCGGTCATGGACAGCTCCCTCTCGAACGTCCGGCCGATGGATCTGAATGGCGACCAGTACGACGACCTGATCTTCCAGGAGGACAGCCAGTTTGACCGGACCTGGATCGCACTCGGGAGCGCCGACGGCCCGGTCCTTCAGGACCCGGAGAAGTCAACCCTCGATTTCGCCTTCTCGGGTGGACCCTCCTTCGGTGATTTCAACAACGACGGCAAGGTCGATGCGGCGCTTCCGAGGTTCGACGATGAAAACTTCCAGATCGCGCTCGGTGATGGCAAAGGCAATCTGACCGGAGATCCCGGTGGTCCGTTCAACTTTCCGGAGATCGGCCCGACAACCAGATTCCTGCCCCAGCGCACCGCCAGTCTCGACGTGAACGGTGACGGCCAGCTCGACCTCGCCGCGGTCAGCGGCAACTCCATGGATCCGGGCCAGGGTCGCGGAGTCGCGGTGATGCTCGGCAAGGTGACCGGTCCGAAACTCGGATTGACCGTCAAGTCCGCCAAGCGGGTGAAGGCGGGCAGGAAGCTTCTGGTGACC
>JAGQUQ010000013.1 GCA_020438425.1 Solirubrobacterales bacterium | reverse complement strand
TGACGATAAGCCGGTCCCCGAGGGGCTTCAGCTTCATTGATTACCTCCGATTGTCATGTGTTTCAAGCGATTTCGCTTCAAGTCTTGGCACTCTAAGAGGGAGAGTGCCAGCAACCGACAACCATACAGGATCAAAGCCTTCCGTCAAGGCCAAAATGTGAAAAATCTGAGTCCCCGCGACTCAAGGGTTATGTGGTGGGCACCGCCACACCAGCCCACGAACCAAAGAAGCTATTTGACCGAAGCCGGGTCCCGATTTACGAGCTCGGAGGCGTATTCATTGCTGATATCGCCATCGGAAAGCTCATCGAAGTCTGTTCCCTCGACCAGATCATCGATCTCGTTGCCAATCCGATCGGCCCGATCCAGCGCCTTGAAGGCCAGGAACATTTCTCCCGCTCGGGCCCTCCCAAGAGCCCGATCGTTCACCGCGGCCCAGTCCATCGTCAACGACGCCAGTTCGTCCTGAAAGTCTTCCTGCTCGGACCCTTCGACATCGGCAAGGTCGATGTGACCGGCAAGCCGCCTGGAAATCCGAAACCGTTGGGCAGCCCGCGTGACCTTTTCCGCCCGGAGTTCGGACTGCCCGACTTCTCCCTGCACCCGCGCGACTCCGTAAATCCGAATCGAGTCCTCGAGCGGGTCCAGGCTCGACTCCTCGTTCGTCCAGCCACAGCCTCCCAGAAGCATGGCGCCGATAAAGGCAGCAACCCCTGCCGATGCCAACGACTTCAATTCCGGCATCCTCATCAGTCAACCGAGGCGGAGAAGCCACGCATATTGCATGACAAGTGAGTGGCGATTCCTTCGGCGCCCTCTTTCATGACGTGATCGTGGCTCGAGACGAAGAGGGGCCGGGCGACGGGGGCCAGGAACTCCATCCACTTGCGGTTGGCGCGGACGTCCCAGTCGAACTCGATCGAGGTCCAGTTGTCTTCGGTGGTGCCAAGGTGCCAGGTTCCTTCGCCGACCACATCGCCGCTAGCGACTCCGCGCAGGTAGTCGGGGTGAACCCTTTCGACCGCTTCGATCGCCATCTTCAGCGAGTAGCCGACCGGGCCGCGCCAGACCGCGGTCGCCTTCTGTCCGATCCCGTTCGAATCTCCGTGGATCGTCTCAACCACCTTCTGCAGACCCGGCCACCAGATCGGCCAGTTGTTGAAGTCGACCAGGGCGTCCCAGACTTGTTCGCGGCCGGAAGAAAGTTCCCAGCGGGAAACGAACTTGAAAGCGGCGGAGTCGTCGCCGAAGCTCAAGGCGCTAGTTGGGGGAAGGGACGGTGCCGTAGCCGGAAAGGCCCGGTTCGATGATCTGCGAGAAGTGGACCACGGTGACGATCGCGTCCTCCTCGATCGGCCGGTCGTAGATCTTCTGCAGGAAGTCGCGGGTCTCCTCGACCCGGCGGAACTCGGGGTTGTCCCGTTCAATGTCCCGGGGCGAAAGCTCGGAAAGGCGTTTGACCTCGACCTCGTCGACCACGGCCGAGAAGATCTTCTCGCGACGGGAATGCCGGGAACCGACGGTTACCCAGACGACCTGGCTGCGCTGGTACTTGGCGGATTTGTTGCCAAGCCGGATCGTTGCCGTCTTGCGACCGCGCTTGAGCTGATCGACGAAGAGCGGGGAGTAGAAGTTGAGAGCCAGAAGTCCGGACATACAGCGACCTAGAATATGTAGTTGCCCAGCTTGGCGGGTTCGAGGATCGTCACCTGTCCCCGCCCGGCCTTGACCACTCCCGACCTTTCGAGGTCGGCGAGGAAGCGACTCACGCTCTCCCTGGAAGTTCCGGCGAGCTGGGCCAGATCCGACTGATTCATGCGGATCGTTACTTGGCGGCCGTCCTCGCCTTCCTCGGCGACCATCTGGGAAAGCACGCCCGCCACCCGGGAGGGAACTGTCTGGAAGGACTGGCGCGAGATCCGCTCGTTGGCGGCGCGCAGCCGGCGGGTCAGGGCGGCGACGAACTTGACGGTGATCTCCGGGTGCCGCTCCAGCAGGGCCCGCACGTCACTGGCCGGCAGGGCAAGGAGCTCGCCGTCGCCGCCGAGTGTCTCGACCGAGGCCGAACGGACCTCGCCGTCCAGCATCGCAAGCTCGCCGACGATGTCGCCCTCGCCCAGCGTTGCCAGCGTGATCGCCCGGCCGTCGGGATGTTCCCGGGTCACCCGGAAGGTCCCCGACTTGACGATGTAACAGGCATCCGAGTGGTCGCCCTCATGAAAAACTCGGGTGCCTTCGGGATAGGAGCGTGGAATCGCGACGCGCGAGAACCGTTCGAGCTCGGCTTCATCGAGCTCGGCGAACAGGGGGACCTTCCTCAGCAGCCCGACGGGGCTCTCCTCGACCGAAGTCACCCGCGCAGTATTTCGCATCCCGATCGAAAAACAAAACGTTTATGACCAATTGAGGTCAGAAACCACCCCCAACAGCCATTCCGGGGGCGATCACCCACCGAATCGGTGGACGATCGCCCCCGGTTTGAGTTGGCTGTGAATCAGGACTGGCAGTTCGGGCACCAGTAGGTGGTCCGGGCGTCGTCTCCCTGGGCCCGGGACCGAATTCCCGGTGCCCGGCAGCAGAAACATGGACGGCCGGTCTTCTTGTAGATCCGGCCGGGTCGCCTGCCGGTCTCGACTGCGTCCTGCATCTGGCGGCGGGCGATACCAAGCAACCGGGCAGCTTCGCTCTCGCCGGATCCTTCCCCGGCCAGCGAGGGAGCCGGCCGCCAGGGATGGATCCCGGCCTCGAAGCAGGCCTCCGACTTGAAGATGTTGCCGATCCCGCAGACCACGGTCTGGTCGAGCAGGGCGACGCCGACCTCATCCGGGCTGGCGACGAGGCGCGAGGCCGCGCGTTCGAGGTCGAGGTCCGGAGCGAGGATGTCGGGGCCGAGCCGGGCCAGACGGGGATCCCGGTCCAGCTCGACGGTTCGGACTAGCCGCAGCGTAGTGCCGCCGAACTGGCCGACCCGCAGGCTCGCCCCGCTGCCTTCACCCGCGTCCCCGCCCATCTCCAGAAGCAGCCAGGCAATTCGGTCGGGCTTGCCGAAACCACGCCCGTCATCCACCCGCCAGCCGCCATTCATTCCAAGATGGGAGTGGAGCGAGAGGCCATCGTCCAGGTGAATCAGCAAGTGCTTTCCCCGGGTTTCGATCCGCTCCACAAGCCGGCCTTCGAGCCGGCGGGCATGCTGGCGGAGGGTCGATCGCGGGTTCGGCGCCGAGGCTGCCACGAGCACCCGACCCGACATCGCCGGCTCCAGCTTCCGGGCGATCCGGACGAGGGAATCTCCTTCAGCCAAGAAGCTCCTGAACCTTCTTCCGGGAGGGAGGGCTCATGCCGGGGCGACCAGGCGGCGGGGCTGGCGGCCGAAGCCGGCGGCGACCAGGAGCTGCTCGAAGGCCGAGCCGAGGATCGGTTCGCCGTCGAACCTTTCGATCTTGAGCTGGCCGACCCGGCCGGCGTTGACTTCATCGACCAGAACCGCGAGGGCGGCCGCGAGACTCTCGCCTTCGAGGCCCGGATCCAGCCGGAGCAGGCCCTTGCCGCCCCGTTCGACATAGAGCAGCGGGTGGCCGGCCCGGGCCAGCACATAGGCACCGGCAGTCCGTGCGGCCTTGCGGCCCGAATCGAGCTTTGGCCAGGACAGGGTCGAGCCCCAGGGACTGGCCGGGTCGGTGGCGGCCAGCACCGTGAAGGTTTCGGGTCCGTTCTCCTCGGCCGGCAGCGCCCGCAACCTTTCGACCGCGCCGGAGAGGGCGAACTGGGCGCCGCCGAGGCCTTCAACGAAGTATCCGCGGCGAGCGGTACCGAGCACCTCGAGGTTCGAAAGTTCCGGGTAGAGGGTCGAGAAGCCGCCGGGGATGCCCTCGGCCAGGGCCATCTCCCGGGTCAGGATCCCGTAACGCTCCAGCATCAGTTCGGCCTGGGCCCGTAGTTTCGGCCCGGCTCCCGGCGCGTTCCGGAACAGGGTTTCGGTCAGTGACCAGCGGCCCTGGACGGTCGGACCGGTCGCGGCGCGACGGCGGGAGAAGCGGCGGCCACCCGGTTCGTAGGTCGGCACCGACCTGAGCCGGGGCGCCCGCAGCGGCGCGAAGGAGTCATTGGTGATCTCGCCGCCGAAGGCGAGGTCCCAGAGCGCCGAGTGAAGTTCCTCGGCCGGGAACTCGAGCTCACCGACCAGGTCGAGCCAGAAGGCGGGACCACCGGCCAGCCGTTCCCGGATCGCGTCGTGGATCTCGCCGGCCGGGGGATCCAGCTTCGCGTTGGCCGGAGGCGGACCGGCCAGGCGGACGTCCTCGCGGAAGTAGAGCGCGACCCTGCCGTCGGTCCGGCCGACCGCGCCGGCCCCGATCCAGACCACCTCGCCGCTGGTGCAGAGCTCGTCGAGCCAGGTCGGACTGTAGGAGCCGAGCCGGCGGGGCAGCACGTCGTTCTCCCAGACCGACTGGGTCAGGGCGACGCCCTGAAGCGGCACGAGGATCTCGCGCAGCCGGTCGGTTCCGGCCCCCGGCCGGGCGTCCTTGCGCAGGGGGCGGTGCCGGTCGATGCCCTGCCAGGAAGCGAGGAAACGGGCGTAGGCGGCCCCGTCGGCCGGTTCAACTTCCTGGCGGAGGTGGGCGAGGCTTGCCCGCCGGATTCGCCGCAAGACCTCCGCGTCACACCACTCCCGCTCGGTGCCTCCGGGCCGGATCTCGCCCCTGACGATCGCGCCGCCGGACTCCAGTTCCTTCAGGGCCGGGGTCGGGTCGACGCCGTAACGATCGCGGGCCCAGGCGGTCGGGAACGGACCTCGGGTGCGGGCGTAGCGGGAGAGCAGAGTGACCATCGGGTCATCGCGTTCCTCGAGGAAATCGGCGGGAAGGCCCCCGGGCGGCGACACCCCGAGGGCATCCCGGTAGAGCCCGGCATCTTCGGCCGCGATGTAGCGCTCCTCGCCGTTCACCCGCACCTTCGCGGCCCGGCGCTCGGAGACCAGGTTCTCCAGCATCGAGGTGGCCGAGTACCCCTCGGCCACCCGGGCCGCGGCCTCTTCTGCCGTCAGGTCGCCGAGCCGCCGAAGGATCTGCTGGAGGCCGTCGCGGTCGGAGGCCTTGCCCGCCTCGGTCAGGTTCTGGAGCGAAGCTTCGACCTCGGCCAGTGCCTCTTCGTCGATCAGCTCGCGGAGCTCGTCCTGGCCGAGCAGTTCACGGAGCAGCTCGCGATCCAGCGAGAGAGCGGTGGCCCGGCGTTCGGCGTTTGGCGTGTCCCCCTCGTACATGTAGGTCGCGACGTAGTCGAAGAGCAGCGAGGAAGCGAAGGGCGAGGCGGTCTGGGTCTCGACCTCGACCAGCGAGATCTCCCGGGAATGAATGCCGCGCAGCAGCCGGTCGAGCGCCGGCAGGTCGAAGACGTCCTGCAGGCACTCCCGGTAGGTCTCGAGAATGACCGGGAAGCGGGGGAAATCCTGGGCAACCTCGAGCAGGCTCTGCGACTTCAGCCGCTGCTGCCAGAGCGGGGTCCGCTTGCCCGGGTAGGCACGGGGGATGAGGAGCGACCGGGCCGCGTTCTCGCGGAAGCGGGCCCCGAAAAGTGCCGAAGTGCCCAGTTCACGGACGACCAGGTCTTCCAGCTCGTCCGGCTCGATCATGATCAGATCGGCCGAAGGCGGCTCGTCAGCGTCGGGCAGATGAACGGCGATCCCGTCATCGGAGTGGATCGCATCGGCTTCGAGGCCGTGTTCGTCCCGCAGCTTGCGGGCGATCGCCAGACCCCATGCCGCGTGGACCCGGCCACCCCAGGGCGAGAGGACGACCAGGCGCCAGTCCCCGATTTCGTCCCGGAACCTTTCGACCACGACCGTGGTGTCCGAGGGCACCACCCGGGTCGCGTCCTGCTGGTCCTTGAGGTAGGCGATCAGGTTGCGGGCCGCCCGCGGGTCGAGGTGGTGGGACTTCTCCAGCTCGGCTGGGTCGGCGTTCACCGCCTCTCGGGCGAAGGCACCAATCGCCTCCCCGAGCTCGGCCGGCCGGCCGATCCCGTCACCACGCCAGAAGGGGATCGCTCCCGGCACGCCCGGGGCGGGAATCACGATCACCCGGTCACGGGTGATCTCCTGGATCCGCCAGCTCGAAGCGCCGAGCAGGAAAACCTGGCCGGCCCGGGCCTCGTAGACCATCTCCTCGTCGAGCTCGCCGACCCGGCGGCCGTCCGGCAGGTGCACCCCGTAAAGGCCACGGTCCGGAATCGTGCCGGCGTTGGTGACGACCAGCGAGCGGGCACCCTTGCGACCCTCGACCGTCTTGCCGGTCCGGTCCCAGACCAGGCGCGGACGAAGCTCGGCGAAGCGGTCCGACGGGTAGCGGCCGTCGAGCATGTCGAGCACGTTCTCGAACTGCTCGATCGAAAGCTCCGCAAAGGGGGTGGTGCGGCGGACCAGTTCGTAGGCGTCGGTCGTGTCCCACTTGTCGAGCGCAGCCATCGAGACCAGGTGCTGGGCGAGCACGTCGAGCGGATTCGACGGGATCACCGTCTCCTCGATCTGTCCGTCACGCATGCGGCTGGTTACCACGGCGCTTTCGAGCAGGTCGCCGCGGAACTTGGGGAAGATCCGGCCCTTGGAGGTTTCGCCGAGTCCGTGCCCGGCCCGGCCGATCCGCTGAAGGCCACGGGCCACCGACTTCGGTGATTCCACCTGAACCACCAGGTCGACCGCCCCCATGTCGATCCCCAGTTCGAGCGAGGAGGTGGCGACCAGGCAGGGGATCAGCCCCGACTTGAGCTGCTCCTCGACCTGGGTCCGTTCCTCATGCGAAAGCGAACCGTGGTGGGCCCGGGCCAACGGGAGTTCCCCGGCCGCATCCTCGACCGGCACGTGCTCGGTAGCGGTGCGGTTCGGTGATTCGACCTCTCCCGTCTCCTGATCGAGGTCGTTCAGGCGCTGCGCAAGGCGTTCGGCCGCGCGGCGGTTGTTGACGAAGACGATGGTCGACGTGTGGGCGCGGACCATCTCCAGCAGTTCGGGATAGATCGCCGGCCAGATCGACCGGATCGGGGCGTCATCGGCCGAGCCGTCGTCATGCTGGCCGGCCTCCGGGGAGGTCATGTCCTCGACCGGAACGACGATCTCGAGATCGAGCTGCTTGCGCTGGCCGGGATCGACAACCTCGCACCTTCTTCCCGGCCCCGAGAGGAAGCCGGCGATCCTTTCCAGCGGACGCTGGGTCGCCGAAAGCCCGATTCGCTGAACCTGATCGCCCCCGTTCTCCCGGACCAGGTGATCGAGCCGCTCGAGGGTCAGGGCGAGGTGGGTGCCGCGTTTGGTCGCCGCGACCGCGTGAATCTCGTCGACGATCACCGTCCCGACCGAGGTCAGGATGTCCCGGGCGCCCGAAGAGATCATCAGGTAGAGCGACTCCGGGGTGGTGATCAGGATCTCCGGCGGCTCGCGTCGCATCCGGTTGCGCTCCGACTGCGGAGTGTCACCGGTCCGGATCCCGACCGAAAGGTCGACTCCGATCCCTTTCAGCGGCGCCCGCAGGTTGCGCTCGATGTCATAGGAGAGCGCCTTGAGCGGCGAAACGTAGACCAGCCGCACCCCCGCCTCCGGTTCGGGAATCAGTCCCGCCGCTACATCTCGCCGCTGGCGGGTTAACTGATCAATGCCCCACAAAAAGCTCGCCAGGGTCTTTCCGGATCCGGTCGGCGCGCAGATAAGTGTGTCCGTCCCGGAGGAAATCGATTGCCAGCCCAGCGCCTGGGCCGGTGTCGCGCCCTCGAATGAGGCCGAGAACCACCGTTTCACCTCGTCGCTGAAGGGAGCGAGCGGGTCCTCTGATGGTGTTTCCATGGTCGGCTTCGCGGGCATTTCTAACCCCCGAATGCTACGCCCCCGCCGACCCCGGCCTGCAAATTCCCTGCGCCCCCCGTTCCGTCTGGGAAAATGGTGGCCGAAGTGACCCAGTCTGGCCCGAAAGCTGAAAGCGGGGATTCGGCTGCGCCCGAGGTGGCGGCCGAAACGGCCCCTGCCCGGATCAGCGACCAGGACCAGGTCAGGCAGCTCCAGCGACTACGCCGCTGGGGTCTCGCGATGGCCGATGCCTCGGCGATCGGGATCGGTGTTCTTTTCGTCGACCAGTGGAGCCGGCTGGACAGCGGCGAGACGATCTGGGCCCTGATCGCGATTCCGATCTGGATCCTCGTCGCCAAGATCGACAACCTCTACGACCGCGACAGCCGTCGGATCCGGCACTCCACCCTTGACGAACTCCCCGGACTGCTCGCCACGGCGGCGATCACAATTGCCGCGGCCTGGGCAATCACCGGCATGCTGGATGCCGGCCTGACCAGCTCGGTGATGGTCGTGATCGGGACCGCAGCCTTCTTCGTCGCGATCGTCCTCCGGGCCCTGGTGCGCTGGGTCTACCGGCAGGTCGCGGCCCCGGAACGGACCCTGGTGGTCGGTTCGGGCCCGAAAGCAAGGCTGGTCGCCAACCGGTTGAGGGTCCAGGGAGGCGACCACCTCGAACTGGTCGGGTACGTGGGCGAAACCGAAGGCGGCGAGGTCTCCGGTCCGGCCAGCGCCAGTGCCAGATACTTCGGCCCCCCGGAGGACCTGCCGGAAATCGCGACCGGCCAGAGAGTGAACCGTGTGGTGATAGCCGACGACGAACTCAGCGCCCGTGCGGTTGGCGAGATCATCGCCACCTGCCGGAGCTCGCAGGTCTCGGTGACCATGGTGCCCGCGAACCAGGCCGTGCTCGGCCCGGGCACCGAGCTCAACCGGATCGCCGAGGTTCCGATGCTGGACTTCCAGTTCGGCGACCCGCCCCGGTCGACCATGGCGATCAAGCGGACCATGGACCTGATCGTCTCGATCTCGATGCTGACCATCACCGCGCCGCTGCTGGCCCTGGCGGCGCTGGCGATCCGGATCGACTCACCCGGGCCGGTCTTCTTCCGGCAGGTCAGGGTGGGACGCGAAGGTCGTGAGTTCACGATGTTCAAGCTCCGGACCATGGTCGCCGACGCGGAGGAAAAGCTCGACTCGCTGATCGACCTCGACGCGCTTGACGAGCCCGCCTTCAAGATCACCAATGACCCCCGCGTGACCCGGGTCGGCCGGCTGCTCCGGCGATCCAGCTTCGACGAGGTTCCCCAGTTCATCAACGTCCTGAAGGGCGACATGTCCCTGGTCGGCCCGCGACCGGAAGAGGAAGCGGTGGTCGCCCTCTACGACGAGCGGCAGCGCCAGCGGCTCCGGGTCAAGCCGGGGCTGACCGGACCGATGCAGGTCGCCGGCCGTGGCGGACTGACCTTCGAGGAGCGGCTCGCCCTCGAACGTGACTACGTCGACAACCTGACCATCACCGGGGACATCAAGATCCTCCTGCGCACACCGCGCGCGGTGATCCGCGGCGACGGAGCCTTTTGAAGCTGGAGGTAGCCGTGGTCTCGCATGGAGCGTGGCCGCTCCTGCGTAACTGCCTGCTTTCGCTTCAGCAGCACCCGGCGACCTGCGAAATGCAGGTGACGGTGGTCGACTCCGGATCACCCGACGGGACGCCGGACCAGGTTGCCGAGGAGTTTCCGGAAGTCCGGCTGATCCGGGCCGGGAACATCGGCTTCTCTGCCGCCAACAACCTTGTGCTTGCCGGGGCCTTTGCCGGAGAGGGCGCGGACCTGTACCTGCTGCTGAATCCCGACACCGAGGTGCGCGACGGAACGATCGATGCCGCGATCGACCGTCTTCAGTCGGACCCTTCGATCGGCATGGTCGGGGTTCGCCTGGTCACCGAAGACGGATCCTTCGACCACGCCAGCAAGCGTGCCTTCCCCACCCCGCTGGCCGCCCTGGCCCACTTCACCGGCCTCGGACGCCTTCCCGGCGCTCCCGGGAAGCTCAGCCAGTACCGGGCGACCTGGCTCGACGAGAACGAGCCGGGCGAGGTCGACTCGGTGAACGGGGCCTTCATGCTGGTCCGGCGGGAAGCCCTGCTCGAGGTGGGGCCGCTCGACGAGGGCTACTGGCTCTACATGGAGGACCTCGACTGGTGCCGCCGGTTCGGCCTGGGAGGCTGGAAGGTGTTCTACGAGCCGGCCGGGACCGCGCTTCACGTCAAGGGGGGATCGAGCCCGGACCGGCGCCGGTTCCGCCAGGAAGTCGCCTTCCATCGGGGAATGGGCCGCTTCTACCGTCGCTTCGACGCCCCGGGCAATTCCGGGGCGGTCAACCTCGCGGTCTATGCGGGCATCGCCGTGAAGCTGGCGGCGAGTCTGCTGATCACCGCCGTCGGCGAACTCAGGAACCGGTAGAAGATCCGGTACCGGTCGAGCTGCCGCCGAGCGCCGACTTCAGCTTGTCCCGGGTCTCGTCATCGGTGCCGCGATGGCGTTGCCAGAGGTACCAGGCGCCGCCACCGATCAGGGGGATCCCGATCACGATCGCGATGATCCAGGGCAGGGCGGAACCGCCCCCGTCGTCATCGCCGCCCGAAGCGGGAGCAGCGGAGATGGTTGACTCATCCGAGTCGTCCCCGGCTTTGGCCTTCTTCCCGGCCTCGTCCTTGTCCGAGTCGGTGGCCGGGTCGTAGTTGCCGCTGCTGTACTTCTTCTCCGGGGCCTCGGTGCTGTCGCCACCGGTTCCGGTGTCATCCGAACCCGAACCGTCCGAACCGGAAGTGTCGCTTCCTCCACCGCTCGAGTTGTCGGAACCGTTGCCGCCGCCGTTGTTCTGGCTGCCGCCGTTCCCGTTGTTCGAACCGTTGTTGTTGTTCGTCGGGGTGGGCGGTGGCGGCTCTTCCGTGTAAATGTCGGTTGCCGAAGAAGCAAGTACCGTGCCCGGGGCAACACCGAATGCCAGGACCATCAGCCCCAAGATCGATGCCGCAAGGCAGAACAGGTGCCGCGCGGAGGCAGGCTGTGACGCTCGAGCGTTCATACCCACGCAAGATATCTGATCTGTTCGCATTTCTTCTTCCTTTTCTGCTGTTGTCCGGGCTTGCGCTTGGTGGAGGAGGAGTCGATCTCTTCACCCGCCACGTGGCCGGGATACTTGCCTGGATCCTGGTCGCGGTCCTGCTGGTCCTGCCGTTTCCGGAGCGGATCCGACCGGGAAGGTCGGTCGCCCTGATCGGGGGGCTGATTCTTGGCCTGGCTCTGCTTTCGGCAATCTCTTCGATCTGGTCGAGTTCGGTTTCCTTGAGCCTGGCCGAGTTCGAGCGGGGTATCGGGTACCTCGGGTTCTTTGCAGCCAGTTACCTCACGATGAGAACCCCGAAACAGCGTGAATGGTTCGCTCGGGGCATCGGGGCCGGGATCGCCGCCGTCTGCCTGCTGGCCCTCGGCGAGCGCCTGATTCACGGAGGTGGCGGAGAGGAGGCGGTCGTCTTCAACCGCCTGAACTACCCGCTCGGTTACTGGAACGCCGACGGAATCTTCTTCGGAGCCGGGGTGGTCCTGTTCGTCTGGTTCTCCTCCTGCGCCGAAGCGCGGCTCCCGCGGGCCGGCTGGCTGGCCCTGGCGATACCCGTCGCCACCGCGCTTTACCTGACCTATTCGCGGGGCGGACTGGCCGTCGCCTCGATCGCCCTCTTCCTGCTCTTCTTCCTGAGCCGGGACCGCCTGAAGGTTCTCCTCGTGGCGGCGCTGGTTGCTGCCGCTTCGGTGCCGATCCTTTTCGCGGTCGACGCCTACCCGGCCATTTCCGGAACCGGCTTCGAGAAGCCGGGGGTCGGGGAAAGCCTGGTCGTGATCCTGGTTGCCCTGGCCAGCATCGCCGCGGCAGTCCTGGCTCTGGAAGCGCTGCTCCGCTTCGGCCGAAACCGTCCGGAACTCTCGCGGAAAGCGGTTTCGGCTTCGCGGGATCGCCGTTTTCTCTTCTCGGTGGCCGGGGTCGCCCTGGCCACGGTCCTGACCCTGACCGTGTTCTTCGGCAGCAATGTCTGGGATCAGTTCGGCGACAGCGACGTGCCGGCCCCGAAGAATCCCCGGGAGAGATTCACCGAACTCTCCGGCTCCTACCGGCTCGAGTTCGACGAAGTGGCTCTCCGCACCTTCACCGAGAACCCCTTGGTCGGCACCGGAGCCGGGACCTACCGCTTCGAGTGGGCCCGCGAGCGGGAGATCTATGTGACGACCCTGGACGCCCACTCCTTCTTTCTGGAAAGCCTCTCCGACCTCGGTCTCGCCGGCGGACTGCTCACCTTCGGGCTGACCTTCAGCCTGATCTGGCTCGGGGCGGTGGCCTGGCGGCAGAAGAGAGGCCGGGACGGCCCCGTGGTGCTGGCCATCACGGCGGCGCTGTTGCTCTCCTTCGCCTTCGACTGGTTCTGGCGACTCGGCGCCACGGCCGCGCTGTTACTGCTCTTCGCCGCCTGGATAGCGAGCGCCGAAGCGGTCGAGCCGTGGCGAAAGTACTCGGAAGCGGGCAAGGGCACGAAGGTCGCCGGCCTGCTCGCAGCCTGGCTGGCGATCGCGGTCCTGACGGTGCCGGCGATCTCCGACCGGTACATCGAAGCGAGTGCCGATTCGGTGCGGGAAGGCAGTATCGAGCAGGCGGCCGATCAGGCCCGGACCGCTTCGCGACTGGAGCCCTGGAACCCCGAACCTCACATGCAGCTTGCGGTGATCGCCGAGAGCCGCGATGACACCGGCGAGGCGATCGAGGAGATCGACCGGGCGATCGAACTGGAACCGGAAAACTGGCAGGCCAGGGTGATTCGTTTCCGGATCAACTACAACGCGGGCCGCAAGGCCGAAGCCCGGCGCGACTACGAAATCCTGGGCGAGATCAACCCGATCGTCTTCGACCAGGTTTCGTTCCGGGAAGTGCGGGAAGGGTCTTCCTGAAGACCGAAGGCATCCCGTTCGCTACTTTCTGGCTTGCCGGATGTTCCAATACATGAGTAACGCCCGGCACCTCAAGCTTCCAGGCATTGCCTGACCCCTCCGAAAGGACAACTTGCTCGCAATCCCCAATCGCGCATTGCTGCTCGCTTTTCTGCTGATCAGCATGATCGGACTCGCAACCTTCACGGCGCGAGCCGACGCCGCGCGTTCCTTCACCACCGGTCTCGTCGATGCCGAGGCCTTCGAGCATGGATCCGATGAAGCCTTCGACCGCGCGGCCGGCGCGGGAACGAAGATAATCAAGAACAACCTTTACTGGCGCTGGATCATCGACGACGGCGATTCGGCGCAGAAGCCCGGAACCGAGCTTGAGCCCTTCGATGCCACCGACCCGGGCAGCTCGTATTACCACTGGGGCACTTTCGACCGGATCGTCCGCAAGGCCGATGCCCGGGGCATGGAAGTCGCCTTCTCGGTGGTCGGCGCTCCGCGCTGGGCCCGCATCGACGCCTGCAAGAACCTCGGCGAGTGTTCCCCGAGGCCGGCCGACTTCGCGAATTTCGCCACGGCGGCCGCCGAGCGGTACAGCGGCACCTTCGATCCCGGAAACGGCGAAGGCACCCTGCCCCGGGTCCGGTACTGGCAGGCCTGGGTCGAACCGAACTTCGGCCAGTTCTACAAGCCGATGTTCAAGGGCAACGCCCCGCTCGCGCCCTACGAGTACCGCAAGATCCTCAACCCGTTCTACGAGGCAATTCACGGGGTTGACGATTCGAACACGGTTATCGCCGCAGGCCTGGCGCCGAACGGCAAGAAGGGCCTCTCGATCGCGCCCCTGGACTTCACCCGACGCGCCCTCTGCATGACCGGCACTTTCAGGAACCCGCGCCCGATCGCCGGCTGCAACTTCAAGGTCAAGGCCGATGTCTGGGCGATCCATCCCTACACCACCGGCGAACCGGCCCATCTGCCCACCCGGGGCGATGACATGTCTGTCGCCGCCCTGCCCCGGCTTCAGAAGCTCTTGACGGCCGCCACCCGGGCCGGCAAGGTTTCCGGCAAGAACGGCAAGCCCGAGCTCTGGGTAACCGAGTTCAGCTGGGACTCGAGCCCGCCCGATCCGGGCGGATTGCCGCCGGCCCTGCAGACCCGCTGGGTCGCCGAAGCGATGTACCTGATGTACAAGGCGAACGTCTCAACCATGCTCTGGTTCGGTCTTCGCGACCAGCCCAAGGGGCCCGGCAAGTGGGCCTGGACCTTCCAGTCGGGTCTCTACCTCCGGGCCGGGTCGATCGCCAACGACAAGCCGAAGAAGGTCCTCCAGGCTTACCGCTACCCGTTCTACGCCAAGCTCGCCGGCAAGCAGGGAGTGAGCTTCTGGGGCCGCACCCCGAACAGCAAGCCGGCCACCATCGACCTCTTCGCCCGGCGTGGAGCCCGCGGTGGCTTCACGAAGATCGGTACCACCACGGCCAACGAGAACGGCATCTTCACCGGGCTCGTCCGCAAGCGCGGATTCACCGCCAAGGGTGCCGCCTACGCGAAGATACGCGGCGGCAAGGCCTCGGTCGCCTTCGGTCTCTGGAAGACCCCGAAGCGCTACCAGCCGCCCTTCGGCTGATCAACACTTTCGAGTGACCCGGCGGCCTGCCTACCAGGGCAGGTCGCCGGCGATCTCGGCCAGGGTGGGGGCTTCGATGTCGCGCTGCGAAAGCAGCGGTTCGCTGACCGGCCACTCGACCCCGACTTCCGGGTCATCCCAGCGAATACCCATCTCGGTGGCCGGGTCATAAAGACTGGAAACCAGGTAGGTCACATCGGCGGTCTCGGAAAGCACGCAGAAGCCGTGTGCGAAACCGACCGGCACGTAGAGCTGATGATGCTTCTCGTCGTCGAGCAGGTAGCCCTCCCACTTGCCGTAGGTGGGCGAGTCGCGGCGCAGGTCGACGGCCACGTCGAAGATCTTTCCCCGGGGGCAGCGCATCAGCTTGGCCTGGCCCGGTGTGGTCTGGAAGTGGAGCCCGCGCAGGGTTCCCTTCGAGGAACGCGAGTGGTTGTGCTGGACGAAGTCCGCCTCCACCCCGAGCTCCCGCCAGGCATCCCGGCTGAAGGTCTCGACGAAGAAGCCGCGCTCGTCACCGAAGACCTGCGGTTCGATCAGGGCGAGGCCGTCGAGGCCGGTTTCGAGCCGGGTCGCCACGGTCAGTCGGAAAGCGCCTGGCCGTACTGGCGCTGGTAGTACTCGCGGTACTCGCCGGAACGGAGCGGACCCCACCACGCCTCGTTCTCCCGGTACCACTCGACCGTGCGGGCGATCCCCTCCCGGAAGCCGACCGCGGCCTGCCAGCCGAGCCCTTCGGTCTTCTTCGAGGCGAGCGAGTAGCGGACGTCGTGGCCGAGCCGGTCCCCGACGTGGGTGATCAGCGACTCGTCCTGGCCGGTCAGCTCGAGGATGATCTTCACCACTTCGATGTTCGGCAGCTCGTCCGGGCCGCCGACGTTGTAGACCTGCCCCGCCTCGCCGCTGGCCAGAACCTGCTCGATCGCGGTGCAGAAGTCCCTCACGAAAAGCCAGTTGCGGACCTGGCTGCCGTCGCCGTAAACCGGGATCGGATCGCCGTGGAGCGCGTTCAGCACGGCCAGCGGGATCAGCTTCTCGGGATGCTGGCGGGGACCGTAGTTGTTGGAGGCGCGGGCGATCAGGGTGTCGGCTCCGTAGGTGTGCTGGAAGGCCCCGACGATCAGGTCGCCACCCGCCTTCGAGGCCGAGTAGGGGGACGAGGGCACGATCGGCGATGCCTCGGTGAAGGATCCTTCGTCGATCGAGCCGTAGACCTCATCGGTCGAGATCTGGAGGTGCCTGATCCCGGCATCCCGGGCCGCTTCGAGCAGGACGAAGGTGCCGAAGACATCGGTCGTGATGAACTCGCCGGGGGATTCGATCGAGCGGTCGACATGCGACTCGGCGGCGAAGTTGATCACCGCATCCGACCGGCCGACCAGTTCGCGGACCAGTTCGCGGTCGCAGATGTCGCCCTCGACCAGTTCGACCCCGAGCCCTTCGAGGTTCTCCGGACGGCCGGCGTAGGTCAGCTTGTCGAGCACGACGATGCCGTCACCCCGGCCGGATTCGACCATGTGATGAACGAAGTTCGAGCCGATGAAACCGGCTCCCCCGGTAACCAGCAGTCTCATGCCGAAGCCTCTTCCCGGCTGCGCCTCTGCTCGAGGTAGGCGGCGAGGCCCTCCTGCCAGTCCGGCAGGGTGATCGCATGCTCGGCCGCGCTCTCGAGAACCGACCAGGCCGGCCGGGGAGCTTTTGCGTTGAACATCTCGGTGGTGGCCGAAAGGGTGGTCACTTCCATCTCCGAAAGCCGGAAGATCTCCCTCGCGAAGTCGTACCAGGAGCAGCTTCCGCCGCCGGCCATGTGGTGGATCCCGTAGGCGTCGGAGTCGAGCAGCCGGACCAGGCCGTAGGCGAGATGCCAGGTGTAGGTCGGGCAGCCGATCTGGTCGCTGACCACCAGCACCTGCTTCTGGGTCGAGCCGAGCCGGATCATCGTGTCGACGAAGTTGCTGCCGTTGATGCCGAAAAGCCAGGAGGAACGGACCACGAAACAGCGCCGGTTGGCGTTCATCGTCGCGACCTCGCCGGCCAGCTTCGAGGTGCCGTAGGAGGAGATCGGACCGGTCTGGTCGGTCTCCAGGTAGGGCGTGGTCTTGCTGCCGTCGAAGACGTAGTCGCTGGAGACGTAGAGAACCTTGGCGTCAACCGCGGCGGCCGCCTCGGCAACGACGCCGGCCCCGGTTCCGTTCACCGCCATCGCACCTTCCGGCTCGTCCTCGGCACCGTCGACGTCGGTCCAGGCGGCGCAGTTGATTACCGCGTCGGGCCGGTCGAGCCGTAGCCTCCGGCCGACCTGATCCGGATCGGTGATGTCCACCTCGGAGTGGCCATACCCGTGGACTTCGTGGCCTTCGTTGGTGGCGGCCAGCGTCACGTCATGACCGAGCATGCCGCCGGCCCCGAGCACCGAGATCTTCATCAGACGATCTCGATCTCGGCGCGATCGCCGACCAGGAGCTGCATGGTCTTCGGCAGCGAGTCGCTGCGGGTAACCCTCACTTCGCGGCCGAGCAGGCTGGCCTCGATTCGCGCGCCCAGGTTCTCGACCGATGAACCGGCCAGCAGGATCGAGTGCTCGATCTCGGAGTTGACGACCCTGACCTGATCACCAATCGAGGTGTAGGGACCGATGTAGGCACCTTCGATAACGGCTCCTCTGCCGATCACCGCCGGACCCCTGACCAGGGAGTCGCGCAGAACCGCGCCCTCTTCGAGGATCACCCTGCCTTCGACCTTCGAGTTCTCGACCTGGCCGTCAAGTCTCGTTTCTATGTCTTCGAGCACGAGCCGGTTGGCTTCAAGCATGTCGGCCAGCTGGCCGGTGTCCTTCCACCAGCCATTGACTACTTCGGAGCGCACTTCGCATCCGTCGTCGATCAGGGTCTGGATCGCTTCGGTGATTTCGAGTTCACCGCGTTCGGAGGGTTCAAGCTTTTTCGCCGCGTCGAAGATCGCCGGGGAGAAGAGATACACGCCGACCAGGGCCATGTCCGACGGCGGGTTCTCCGGCTTCTCGACCAGGCGGACCACCCTTCCCTCATCGAGTTCGGCCACACCGAAGGCGGTTGGGTCCTCGACCCGGGTCAGGAGGATCATCGCGTCGGGAGATTCGGCCCGGAACCGCTCGACCAGTCCCGGCACCCCGTCCCGGAGCAGGTTGTCACCGAGGTACATGACGAAGGAAGAACCGCCGAGGAAGTGCTCGGCGGTGAGCACGGCGTGGGCGAGCCCGGCCGGCTCGGCCTGTTCGATGTAGGTGACCTTCGCTCCGAAATCGGATCCATCGCCGACCGCTTCGCGCACCTCGTCACCCGTGTGGGGGGCGATGATGATGCCGATGTCCGTGACTCCGGCTTCGACCAGCGCCTCGATCCCGTAGAAGAGCACGGGCTTGTTCGCCACGGGGACGAGTTGCTTGGCGTAGGTGTGGGTGATCGGGCGCAACCGCGTTCCGGAACCGCCCGAGAGGATCAGACCCTTGATCTCGGTCATGAATGGTCAAGAATATCCTGAATGCCTCTGCCCACCCCGACCGTCTACATCCCGACCCTGCAAGGCGGCGACCGCCTCGCCACCTGCCTGACCGCCCTTCAAGCCCAGACGGCCGATTTTGAGGTGGTAGTGGCCGACAACGGCCCCGGCGAAGGGTGCGCTCAATTGCTCGGCAACCGGTTCCCTGAGGTGGTCCGAATTGGCTTTGGAGGGCGGAATCTGGGATTCGGATCCGCTCTGAATCATGCGGTCACCGAGCGTGGCTCCGGCCCGCTCATCTTTCTGAATGACGACGCCGTTCCAAATCCCGATTTCGTCGAAAGTCTAATCGATACCCGGCGGGAGAGCAACGCAGCGATGGTTGCCGGGGTCCTGCTCAGGGCCGGCAACCCAGCCCGAATCGATTCGGCCGGCATCTCCTGCGACCGGACCCTGACCGCATGGGATTACCTGACCGGCGAACCAGCAACCCGTCTGGACACTGCCGCCGACCCGCTCGGACCGACCGGGGGCGCGGCACTCTTCGATCGTGAAGCTTTCAATCAGGTCGGCGGCTTTGACGAACGGATCTTCCTCTACTACGAAGATCTTGACCTCGTCCTCAGGATGCGCCTGGCCGGCCACTCCTGCCGTCTTGCGCCAGATGCCCGCGCGATCCACGAAGGGTCGGCCACACTCGGCCGCAAGGCCGCCGCCAAGTACCGCCAGACCGGGTTCAGCCGGGGCTACCTTCTGCGGAAGTACGGAATCATGCGCCACCCCGCCCTGGCCTTTAAGGTAACCGTCAGCGACACACTGGCCGGACTCGCCCAACTGGTCGCCGACCAGACGCCAGCCGGGCTTGCGGGAAGAATCGACGGTTGGCGGTCAGCCGGTGACCTGCGACTCGAGGCACCGCTCGACCAACTCGAACCGGCCAGCCTCCGCCGCCACTTCCAGGTCCGCCTGGCCCGCCGCAGTCGCGACAAGCCGCGCTAGTACACCCCTCCGAGCTTGCGGTGATCCCAGGTCACGGTGTGCACCGGGATGAACTCGAGCACCACCCGTTTGGCCGCCTGGGCACGAAAGGCTTCAATCATCGCCTCGTCCGGTTCGCCGCCGCCCGGCGAGTAACGCTCGATCGAACCCAGTCCGTAATCGAGCACGATCTCGGGATCGTCGTGAATCACCGTTTCGGCTTCGTACATCACCCCGCGTAGCTCCGGATAGACGTCGTATCCCGCTTCCACCAGGACCGTCGCCCGGGGGTCCCGCTCAAGGTTCTTGACCTTCTGTGACTTGCGGAAGGTCCAGGAACGGATCCTGCCGTCCGTTACCTGGTACCAGAGCGGCATCGAGTGAGGCCAGCCTCTCGGCCCGAAACTGGTGACGATCGCGACTCTCTCTTCTTCGAGAAAGGCCTGGATCTCTTCCTCGCTCATTTCGATCTGACTGCGCTTGTTGCCCATGGGCTGACCCTACTCCGCGAGGTCATCAGGCAGGCGGCCTTCGGTCTCCAGCTTCTGGAGATGCGCCTCCATGACCACGTTGGCGGCCGGTCGCAGTTGCTCCGGAACATCCGACCAGACCTCTTCGAGCAGATTCATCCGTGACCTCTCACCCCGGGCCAGAGCTTCGAGCAGACCGTTCTCGCGGGCCTCGCGATGCTCGATGTATTCGGCGATCTTGGCCTGCGGATCGGTGATCCAGGGTCCGTGCCCCGGACAGATCAGGCCGGGCAGCCATTCCCGAAGCTGTCGGAGCGAGTTGAGATAGGCCGCCAGTGAACCCCCGTCCGGCGGCACGTAGGTCGACCCCCAGCCGAGGATCAGGTCGCCGCTGAAGCAGGGTCCGCCAATGCCCGGCGCGGTGAGGAAGCAGACATGGTCGGCGGAATGGCCGGGAGTGAACAGTGCCACCAGGTCCAGGTCTTCACTTAGGTGAGCCACCGCTTCGGCCGCTCCGTTCGGCCCGGCTTCGCGCTCGAACTCGATCACCGGCAAACCCAGCATCTCCACGCCACCGGTGTGGTCGGCATGCGAATGGGTGAGCAGAACCCCGGCCGCCCCGCCCCGCTCGTCAATCGCCGCCTTGACCCGGGCGACGTGCTTTTCGTCTTCCGGCCCGGGATCGATCACCCAGCAGGGGTCGGAACCGTAGAGGTAGGTGTTGGTCCCGGTCAGGGTCATCGGACCGGGGTTGTCGGCCATCACCCGAAAGATCTCGGGATGCCCGGGGGCCGGACCGTCCGCCATCTCTTCGCTCATTCGCCCCACCCTAGAGGTTGTGACCGAACGCTCCCGGAGGTTCGGAGCCAGGATCTGGGAAATCGGTGGGTCGGTTTCTCCGGAGGACCGCAGAAAATCCGACCCACCAAAACCTGGACCCGTCCGGAGGGTTTCTCTCCCTACAATTCCCGCAGCACGATGCAACCGGGCTCGTCCCGTAGATCAAGGGGTCAGATGAATTCCAGGGAAACCAGGCGCTTCGCCGCAGCCGTCGCTGCCGTCACGCTTTTCGCAGTCACCTTCGCCTTCTTCGGCGCTTCTTCGGCGACCGCCGCCAAGCCGAAGTGCACGATCAAGGGAACCAAGGGCTCCGACCGGATCTACGGAACCAAGGGACGGGACGTGATCTGCGGATTCGCTGGCAAAGACCGGATCTGGGGCCTGACCGGCCACGACATCATTCGCGGCGGCCGCGGCGACGACGTGATCCGTGCCGGCAAAGGCAACGACCGCCTCTTCGGCCAGCCAGATGACGACACCCTCTACGCCGGACTCGGCAACGACTTCCTCGACGGTGGCCAGGGCGAGAACTCGCTCTTCACCGGCCCAGGCAATAACCGCTGCCTTGACTCGGCCACCGACACCGTCACCCCGGGCTGCGATGACACGGCCCCTCGAATCGAGAGCTTCGAAGTCCTGAACCCGACCATCAATACGGAAACGGAAGCCGCCTGGGTCCGGTTCACCATCCGGATCACCGACGACCTTTCCGGGCTGAGACATGAACCTTCACTCAGCCTGATTCATCCGGCGACTGGGCAGCGGCAATGGGCCTGGGTCCAGCACACCTCCGGGGACCAGATGGACAGCACGTACTCGGGCCAGGTGCTCATGCCCCACTACTCCGCGCAGGGACGCTGGGAGCTCAACCTCAGCTTCGACGACAAGCAAGGCAATCGCGATGAACTCGACAGCAAGGCCCTGGCAAAGCTGGGGTTCGCGAACGGCTTCGACCAGGTCGGGATCGGCGACAGCGAGAAGCCCGAGATCCACTCGGTGTCCGTTGACCGCACCTCCGTCAACACCTCCTCCGGACCGCAGACTGTCACCTTCACGATCCGGGTAACCGACGACGCCTCGGGCATTCCGATCGAGCAGTTCAATGCCGTGGACGTGTCGGCCAGGTTCATGGACAACTACAACGTGCAGTTCATGGCCAGCAACTTCACCCGGATCTCGGGGACGGATACCGATGGCGTCTATCGGGGATCCATCACCCTGCCGCGCTACACCAAACAGGGCACCATGGCCCTTTTCGCCGCTGCGATTGACCGGGCCGGCAACGCCGGAGGATTGATGCCGGATGAGCTGAAGCAACGTGGCTTCCCGGACAAGCTCCACCAGACCGGCCCCGGCGACACCGAAAAGCCCAAGGTCATCGCGTTCTCGGTGACCCCAGATCAAATCGATACGACCACCGAATCGGCAGTTGTCAGCGTCAGCCTCCGGGCCACCGACAACCTCGCGGGGGTGGGTGACTACGGGGTCACGGTCAACGCGCTGCCGGCCAACGGCAACGGCTTCGGAGAGTTCCTGACCCGAACCAGCGGGACCAGCCTCGATGGCATCTACGAGGGAACGATCGAGATTCCGGAGGGTACTGCGCTGGGGACTATCCGTCTAAGTCCCACCGTTTGGGACGAGGCCCAGAACTGGGGCAGCTACAGCTTCACCGAACTGTCCAACCTCGGTTTCGACTACGAGGTCGGTAACGGCCCGATTCCCTGAGCCGGCAGTCAGGCAGCGAGTTCGCGGCTGATCGCGTCGCGAGCTTCCTGCGGTTCGAGCACCACGAGGTCACCGGCACCGCGGAGGATCTCCCGGACCAGCCAGCTGGTGCCGGCGTAGGGCATCTCGACCACGACCGCACCGTCAGCGAGTTCCTCGACCACGTTCCGCTCCTCGCGAACCCAGCGTGAACGCTCGGGCGAGACCCAGACCCGGGCGACCGAGGCCTCGGGCACCTGGCCGTCGCTCATCCAGCCCTCTACCCCGGCCAGCTCTTCGGCTTCCGGTCGCGGCTCGAAGTTTTCGCCGGTCGGATTCGCATCCTTGATCCGGTCGAGCTTGAAGTGGCGCATCGCCTGGCGGTCGAGATCGAAACACTCGGCATACCAGCCTTCGCGCCCGTTCTCCAAACGGTACGGCTCGACCTTGCGTTCGGAGAACTTGTCCTCGTTCTCCTTGTAGTAATTGAGTTCGAGGACCTGGCGCTTGGCGATCGCCTCGTTGACGATCCGGGCCGCTTCGGCGCCGCCCGACTCGGAAACGATTGCCAGACCCTCATGGGCGGGATCCCGGCCCAGCGCCTCGATGATCTTCTCCCGGGCGGTATCCAGCTTGGCCTGCGGCAGGTGGTCGCCGACCAGGTCGATCGCCGCGACCAGAGCCTTGGCTTCGAGCGGCAACAGGCGGGCCGGGCGGGCGAAGGAATCGCCGTAGGGCTCGGAATCGACCTCGATGATGTCGCCCTTTATCTCGGCGTAGAGCACGTAGGTGCCGCCGCCGAAGTTGACGACGTTGAGGACGTCGATGTCATCTCGCAGTTCTTCTTCCGAAAGCTCGAGCCGCTGGCAGAGATCCGACATCGAGAGCGCCGTGCCTTCCTTCGCGGCGCCGATCAGCATGCCGGCGAGAGTGACCAGGCGCCCGAAGCGCTCGGGCCGGATCGCCGCGGCGGAACGGTCCTTGCTGCGCTGACGACGTTCCCTGATCGGGGTCGGAAAGTCGGTCTGGGCCTCGGCCACGTCGAAACCGTTGATGTGGCGGTCGCGGAGCAGAGCGATCCTCTCCTCTGCTGCCGTCTTGAACTCTGGGGGACCGAGCACTTCGGCGTTCTGGCGCCAGCGGAGCACCCAGGCCAGGAGCTCGCGTTCGCTGGCGTAGGAGGTCTCCAGGACGATGCCTTCCCTGCCGCCGGTCTCCTTGGGGTCGGCCGGGCTGACCTCGCCGTGGCTGCCGAAATCCCGCTCGATCAGCCAGGCGATGCGGTCGCTGAAGAAGATCCGGGCCCGGCCGGTCTCCTCGCCGAGCTGCCAGTCGGCCAGTTCGGCGTAGTCGCGGCGCTCGAAATCTTCCGGCGCGTTGAAATCGTGCTCGGACTTGGTCGCATACCCGACCTTTCCGCGGATCCGCGAGAGCCGGAACACCCGGACGGCATCACGTTCATGCGAGTGGCCGATCAGGTAGAACTGCCCGCCCCGGAAGACCAGGTGGTAGGGATCAACCTTGCGGTCGGAAACCTTGTCGGAGCCGATCGTGTGGTACTCGAAGGTGATCGTCTTGTGCCGGGAGATCGCAGTCTCGATACGGGCCAGGCGCTGGGTCAGGTCACGCGAGGAAGTGGCCGAAAACTTGGCCATCGAGACCGGGATGTTGTCGGGGTCGGCCAGCGGATTGGGATGCCCCCAGGCGACCTGCTGCAAAGCCAGGCGGAGCGGCTCGGCGTAGGCGAACTCGCCCTCGGTGAGCAGGCTGAGCGAGGTCCGGAGCGCGGCGAGTTCATCGTCGGTGAACTTGATCTCCGGCAGGTAGAAGTTTTCCGGCGGCAGGGAGTAAAGCTCGGCCTCGAAGAAGCCCTCGCCCGGCCGGTCGACCTGAAGTTCGATGCCGAGACTGTCGAGTTCGGCCCGGTCCGCGTAAAAACGCCGCGCGAACGCGTCCTCGTTCATCACGCTGTAGCCCTCTACCTCCCGCTTGATTTCCAGAGCCGATACGGGGCGACCCTGGGCCATCAGAAACGAGATCAGCGAGAGCTGCCGGATCAGCTTCTCGGTGTCCTTTGCCATCGACGACCGACTCTACCTGTGAACGCGCTCCGGCCGCCTTCAAGAGGGGCTCCAATGCGGCATTCCGCCGCAAAATGCCGCTTTTTTCACACTTCCGTGAGAGAGCCGTGACTAAGAGGTGACAAAGCCGAGCCGTTCGGCATACCGCTCGGAACGCTCGAGGGCTTCTTCCTTCTCCATGTAGGAGACGAGGATTGCGTAAAGCAGGTCGGGCCCGACCTCGGGCAGCATCTCGGTCCGCTCGTCGACGATCTCGGCCCGGATCACCACCGCAGCGCCTCCGACCACCATCGAGGCGATCGACTCGGGCACTTCTTCGCGGCCGGGCATCATCGTGCGGCCGCTGTCGACGAAGGCGGAAATCATCCGCACCGCCGAGAGGTACCGCTCGAGCGCGGCCGGCCCGGCCGAGAACATGTCGACGATGCACATCCGGGCGAAGGCCGGTTCGGCGGCGAGGAACCTGAGGCTGGCCTCGATCCCCAGCTCGATCATCTCCGGCCAGGTCAGATTCGGATCGTCACAGGCCTTGATCACCTCGGTGACGAAGCGACCGAGAATCGCGTCGTAAGCGGCAAGGAAGCATGCTTCCTTGTCGGGGAAGATTTCGTAGAAGGTAGAGCGCGAAACCCGGGCGCGGGAGACGATGTCGGCAACGCTGACTTCGGCGTAGCGCTTCTCGGCACAGGCCTGGGCCATCGAGTCGAGCAGGCGGTCACGCTGCGAGGTGACCACGAACTCCCGGGGCAGGTTGTGCCGCCCGGAAGGAAGCCGGGAGGGGGTGATCTCGCTCATGCCGCCACCCTGGTCTCGTTCATCGCTTCGATTCCCCTCTCATGCCCGAAGTAGGGAGTGACTGCGAGGTACATCATCTCCGGCAGCATTTTCGGCAGGTCGGAGGCCCGGCCGTTCGATGCCTCGTTGAACATCAGGGCGGAAACGCCGCCGACGATGACCCGGGCGACCTGGGTCGGAATCCGGTCGGGTTCCTCAACCAGGTTCCGGGCCGAATCGAGGAAGGGAAAGAAGGAGGAAACTGCCTGCTGATAGCGGTCGCGAGCGCGAGCTCCGGCGCCGAACCCTTCCACGATGCCGACCCTTGCGGCAACCGGGTTCTCGGCCAGGTAGGTGAGCAGGGCGCCGATCCCGCCCCGGATCTGGATCACCCAGTCGTCGGATCCGTCTTGGGCGAACCCGTCGGCGACGAAGGTCAGCATCCGTTCCATCACGGTGCCGTAAGCAGCGATGAAACAGTCTTCCTTGTCGGCGAACTGCTCGTAGAAGGTGGCGCGGGATACTCCGGCGGTGGAAATGATGTCGGCGACCGTGGCTTCGGTGTAGCCCTTCTCCGCGACGACACCGATCATCGCTTCGACCATGCGCTCGCGCTGGGACCTGACGACGACGTCGCGCGGCAAACCATGCCGGCCACTCGGCAACTTGCCGGTGCCGAAAGGGTCTGTTTCGTCTTCCACCTGCTCCTGCGGCATGAGCCGATATTACCCCGCTGAAATCGGTCGCGAAACGTAACCGTACCTCAATCCGGGGTCGCTACCGAACACACGACGGTCCGAGAAGGACATCGCGCAACGACAGCCGGACACGCGCGAGCCAGAACCATGAACCGTCTAGACGCTACGAAGCATTTCAGCGAGTTGGGGTGCCCATCGCTGATAGGAATAATTCTCCTCGACGAAGCTCCTGGCATTGGCTCCCATTTCGCGCCGGGTTGCCAAATCCAGGATCAGCTCCTCCAGCGCTTCCAGCCATTCGGCTTCGGCCGAGGCGAACCTGCCGCGTTCGGAACCCAGGATCTCGAGGTTGGCACCGACCGGGCTGGCGATGGCCGGGACACCGGCCGAGAAATACTGGAGAAGCTTGTACCCGCACTTACCTCGGGTCCAGGGATCGTCAGGAAGAGGCATGATTCCGATGTCAAAGCTCGCCAGAAACTCGCTTTCGCTTTCGCGGGTCCACGGATGCGACTCCGCCCACACGGCCGGAAGCTGGCCGCCCGCACCCACCGCGACCAGTTCGAATGCCCGGCCTCGCGTGTGGAGCTTCTCGAAAACCGGAAGCAGCTGATTCAGATACACCGCCGTTGACTGCGAACCGATCCAGCCGATTCGGACTGGTTCACCGTCACCGTGGACACGCAGCGGCTGGATCGAGGGGTCGACGCAGGAAGGGACTACTTCCACCCTGCCCGAAAGCTCGCTGGCGCGATCCGCCAGGTAGCGGCTTCCAGCCAGCACCAACTTCGCCTTCTTCGTATAGCTGTGCCACCGCTCCGCTTCCCGCTTCAGCCAGGCGAACTTCCGGTTCTCCTCCATGGTCGATCCGACGAACAAGGCATCATCGAAGTCATAGACGTCGAGATGGCGAGGTGGATCGATTCCCGGCAGGGGGAGGAGACTCCGAAGCCGGTGGATCATCGACACCTGCCCGTCATCGATGCGATGGTCACGGATCAACCTGGCCGCTCCGGAGCCGAGGACTCTGGCCTTTCGGGCAGCAGAGCCCGCTGATATCACCGCCGCGTATTCCGCGTTGGTGAGATTGGAGCGGACCGAGAGCTCGACACCGCAATCGGCCAAAAACGGGACAAAGGAGCCGAGCCTGACCCGGGCTCCCGGGGCCGAGTCTGGATATGCAGTTTCGGCGAGGACCGGCAGCACTTCGACTAACCGACCTACCGCCCCGGGTTTGAGATGCCGATCTCTTCGTTCGTACCCGGCCCGGCGAGGTCACCCGTGCCGGAGCTGATCTCCCGGTGATACTCAACAGTGCGCGCAAGACCGTCGAGGAGGTCAACTTGCGGGCTGAATCCGAGACATTCGCGGGCTTGCGAAACATCCGCCAGGGAATGGGGAATGTCTCCCGGGCGAGGGTCGAGGTACTGGGCCGAAAGGCTGCTTCCGGTCAGTTCCCTCAATTTGGAAAGGAGGTCGTTCAGGCTGATTCTCTCGCCACAGGCGATATTGAATGCCCGCCCGGCAACGCCCTCGGCGCTTGCCGCGAGAATGTTTGCGTCAACGGTGTTGTCGATGTAGGTGAAGTCACGAGACTGCTCTCCGTCACCGAAAACGACTGGCTGACGTCCCTCCAGGAATGAAGTGATGAATTTCGGAATCACCGCGGCATACTGCGAGAGCGGATCCTGCCTGGGCCCGAACACGTTGAAATACCTGAGCGCAACGGTTTCGAGACCGTAGACCTCATTGAAGGCCCGGCAGTAACCCTCTGCGGCCTGCTTTGCCACAGCGTAGGGCGAAATCGGCAAAGTCGCCATGGTCTCTACCTTGGGGAGTTGAGGGTTGGCGCCGTATACGGAAGAAGACGACGCAAAAACGAACCTGTCAACTCCCTCGTCCCGGGCAGCCAGAAGAAGATTCAGCGTGCCGATGACGTTTGAGGCGTTGCTCGTCAGCGGGTCCTGGATCGACCGGGGCACCGAAGGAAGCGCGGCCTGGTGGAAGACCACGTCGCAGCCCCGCACCGCGTTGTGGGCCCGTTCGTAGCTCTGCATGTCTCCCTCGATCAACTCGATGTCATCGAGAAGGTGCCGGACATTTTCACGGCTACCGGTCGCGAAATTGTCAAGGACTCTGACGTTGTGTCCGTCATTTCGGAGTCGCTCGGCGAGGTGTGATCCGATGAAACCTCCACCACCGGTTACGAGCACTGTGCTGCCGTTTGAAAGCATCAAGTGAACTTACCACCGGCGGGTTCGTCGGTCGGGTCACCTGCCACTCCCTTCCCCAACTCCAGGGCAGCACTGCGACATTCGTCGAGCCGTCGCTCCCAGGCGGTCAGCGCCGCCAGCGCCCAGAGATCCGTGGCATGGGAAGTACCGGAGTCGAGCAGGTCTGCCGCGGCGGTTCCGTCGATCAAAGATGTCGAGCTCTCCCTGAACCAGGTCCCGGCCTCATTTCGCCAACGGCCGGCGAACAGATCGTGAAGCGGAACGGCGAATCCACGCTTCCGCCCGCCGCCGCCGACCGCCGGGACTTTTTTTGCGGCGATCTGTCGCAATGGAAGCTTGCCGCCGCGAAGTGACAGCTTCTGGCGGTCCGGCATCCGGTCAGCTAAATCCGCAACCGCCTCGTCCAGCAACGGGACCCTTGCCTCAAGCCCGACTGACATGCTTGCCCGATCCTCCTTGGTGAGCAGGTCCCCGGGCAGATACGACCTCATCTCGAATCGCTGGATCTCGCGCAAGATCGAGCCCGAGGAAGGGTTGTCCAGCCCCAGGCGGGACGCGACGCCTTCCGAAGCCGTCCTGGTCTCCCCGGTTCCGCGAATGGCACCGAGCCCCGGGTCCGAGGTCGATTCCCCGACCAGCGCCAGATACTGCTCGTGATCATCGCCCGCTCCCGCTTTGGCGATGCGTGAGAGGTAGGAGCGAGCCAGGTTGATTCCGCTTCGCCGCTCGCTGCCCTGGTCAACCTCGATCTCACCCAGGCGCTTGACCAGGCGATCCGGCAGGTACCCAATGGCGGACCGGAGCCTGTGGGCTCGGTGTCTGTAGTAGCCGGCAAAGAGATCGTCTCCGCCGGTACCGCTCATCGCCACCGTGACTTCAGAGCGGGCGAAGCGCGAAAGCGCCAGCATCGGAATCGCGGACGAGTCGGCGAAGGGCACGTCGTACGCGCCGGCAACACTCTCGACCGCCTCCAGAAATCCGGTATCCATCGTCTCGATCTGGTGGGGAATTCCGAGCGATTCCGCAAGGCGAGCGGCCCGATCGGATTCGTCGTAGTCCCCGTGCCCCTGGAAAGAAACGGTGAAGGCCCTGGGGCGGGCACCCGCTTCTACGGCCAATGCGGCGAGCAGGGAAGAGTCCACGCCACCGGAGAGGAACACGCCGACTTCAACGTCAGCGACCAGCTGGCGCGATACCGACTCCAGTAAAGCGCTTTCGAGTTCAGCTAGATCCACCTCCTGGCTGGCCGGTGGTTGATCAAAGAACAACGGGGTCCAGCGCCGAACTTCCGTCTTGCCGTCGGCGCTGCGCGTGACCATGGTTCCCGGCTCGACCTGTTCGATGTCCTTGATTCCGGTTCCCGGGAATGGCACGTAGTGAAAGGCCCCGAACTCGGCGACCGATCCGCGGTCCACGTCACCATCGCTGAGTCCGGCGGATACCAGAGCCATCGCGTCGGATGCGAATGCGAATCGCGGGCCGGTGGTCATGACCAGCGGTTTGATCCCGGACCGATCGCGGGCGAGAGTGATCTCGTTGCGGCGACTGTCGACCAGGGCCAGCGCGAACATCCCGTTCAGTCGCGGGAAGAGCTCCGGACCCCATTCCTCGAAACCATGAAGCACGACCTCGGCGTCGCAATCCGTCGCAAACCTGTGACCGGCTCTCTCCAGTTCCCGTCGCAGATCCATGTAGCCGTAGATCTCTCCGTTGAAGACAAGACACAGGGTGCCATCCTCGTTCGACATCGGGTAACGGACATGATCCGAGAGATCTATGACGGCGAGCCGGGTCTGCACCAACCCGTACCCGCCTCGCTGCTCAAAAAAATCACCGTCCGGGCCCCGTTTCCTGAGTGAGTGGAGCAAGCTCCCGCCAACGACCTCGCCGTCGTCGCCACGCAACTCGAATCCGGCGATCCCGCACATTCAGGTCGATTCACCGGCAGCTGGATCCGACCGACGATGATTGATCAAGTCCTTGTAAACGCCGTCGATGTCGCGGACGAGCCGGTCGGTCGAAAAGCTCGAGAGTGCATGATTCCTGGCCTGTGATCCCATTTCGGATCTGAGGTCGGCATTCCGGGCCAGGGTAACCATCCCCTCGGAAAGGGCTGCCGGATCGTTGGCTGGTACGACAATTCCGGTCCGATCGGTGACCACGTCACGCACGCCCCCGACATCAGTCGTCACGACCGGACGAGCGGATGCCGCCGCCTCGATCAGGGAAACCGGGGTGCCTTCATTGTCGGAACTCAGCACCACCGCGTCAGCAGCCGCGTTGATTCGTTCGAGGTCGCTTCGATATCCAAGAAAATGCACCGACGATTCGATTCCGAGTTGGCGGGAAAGCTCCTCCAGTTCCGATCGAGCCTCTCCGTCGCCGACAATCGCCAGGCCAATGTCCGCACCGTCCCTGCGTGCCATGCCGACTGCGGAAAGCAGGACGTCAAGCCGCTTGATCGGAGCGATCCTGCCGACGTAGACGAATAGAAGCCCGCCGTCATCAATGCCGATCTGCCTGCGAACTTCGAGGTCCGGCACTGGATCGATCTTCGCGAACTTGTCGAGATCCAGCCCCAGAGGCACGACCTTGAACTTCTCGGGAGCCGAAACCCTGAGTCGAACCAGATCGTCAACGGTGGCCTGACTGACGCCGATCAGCAGGTCAGAAACTTTCGCCGCGGCGCGTTCAAGGGTTCGATAAACGGCAGTCTTGGCCCGGGAGAAATAGCCCTCGAGTACATGTCCGTGGTAGGTGTGGACAACGATCGGGCGAGGCCATACGCCCAACGCGGCGGCTCGCCCCAGGAAACCTCCCTTGGCCGTATGGGTATGGACCACATCCGGCCGGAACTTGCGCACGACACCCACCAGTTTCACTAGCGCCTTCAGGTCCGAGACTGGGTTGATTGGCGGCTTCAGATCGGGCACGTACATCATTCGGGCACCCTCCTGCTCGGCCACGTCAAGCAGCGGATCCTCCCCCGGTGCGAGCGAGCCGTGAACCAGAATCGTCTCGTAGCCGAGCTCGTTCATTCGCCGGCCGCTCAGGAGCCCCACATGCTTGGCCGGCCCGCCCATGTTGAGGCGAGCGATAACCCGAAGCACCCGGACGGGACGGTCTGAAACCGCTTTCTGTATGGAGTCTGGTGATGTCATGTCGGAACCGCTTTGAGGCTACCGATGAGGGCCGAAAACTGCCGTGAGTCTTTAGGAACTTTTGAGTCTGTATGGTGTTTCGACGATTGATCCCTGCCCGGAAGACTAAGCAGGGCAAGCAACCGCAAAGCGAAGGAAAATGAAGCTTCTCATCACTGGCGGGGCAGGATTTGTCGGCGGTCATCTCTCGGAGAGATTGCTCAAGGCCGGACATTCCGTTCACGTAATCGATGATCTGTCCACGGGCAGCATCAACAATATTTCCCATCTCAAAGACTCACCCGATTTCTCCTACACGATCGAATCGGTGGACAACGTCCAGTTGATGGCCGAACTTGTCGATGAAGCCGACATGATCTACCACCTGGCTGCCGCCGTAGGGGTTCAATTGATCGTCGACAGTCCGATTCGTGCCCTCGAAACGAACATCCGGCTGACTGAAATCGTCTTGAACCTGGCGAGCAAGAAGGGCAAACCGGTGCTCTTCACATCGACCAGCGAGGTGTACGGCAAGAGTCAGGCACTGCCTTTCGCCGAGGATGGCGACCTTACGTTCGGGGCCACAGACAAGGGCCGGTGGGCATATGCCTGCTCCAAGGCAATCGACGAGTTCCTCGCCCTCGCCTATTACCGGGAGCGTGGGCTCCCGACTGTCACCTTCCGTTTGTTCAACACGGTCGGACCGAGGCAGACGGGTCGCTACGGGATGGTTATCCCCCGCCTGGTTTCGCAAGCCCTTTCAGGCCGCCCCCTGACCGTGTACGGCGACGGTGAGCAACGCCGGTGCTTCTGCCATGTGTCTGACACCGTCGAGGCCCTGGTCGGGATGCTGGAAGTCGAGACTGCCTACGGTCGAGTCTTCAATGTGGGATCCCAAGAAGAGACTTCGATAGTTGATCTGGCCCGTCGCATAATCGATCGCACGAATTCGGAATCCGAGATCGTCTTCGTGCCCTACGAAGAAGCCTACGAACGCGGCTTCGAGGACATGGAACGGAGAATTCCGGACCTGACGCGAGTCGGAGAAGAGATTGGCTGGCAGACCAGCCGTGATCTGAACGAGATCATCGACGACGTCGTTGCTTACACGCAGTTCTCTTCCGGCACGGCAACTGCCGTCTGACCGCGCCGCGGGAAGCTCCCGGGTCAGGGACTTCCTGACCCGTCCTGCGCCAACCTGATCAGCCCGGGATCACGCGGGTTGAGGCGGAGCGCGCGACGGTAGTAGAGATCCGCGGCCTGGTCGAGTCCGCGTCTGGTCGCAAGATCGCCCAGCAGGCTCCAGGCGACGAAGTCCTGCGGGTTGTTCTCGGCGGCTGCGAGAAGACTGTCCCTGGCAGGTTCATACAACCCGAGCCGTGCCAGGGCTGCCGCCTGGAAGTAGTAAGAGCGTTGCGACGGCTCGAGCCGGATCGAATCCCGCGCCGCCGCGAGAGCCTCACGAGGGTCCGACTCAAGCTTCTCGATGGCCTGGTTCTGAAGCTGGAGCGAGCGGAGTTGTTTCAGAACCGGAACGGAAACCAGTGCGACCAGCGCCGCGACAACCACGATTGCCGGCAGGGAACGCCGACCAGGGATGGCACGCAAAGGGGGTAGCAACGTGGCGGCGGAGCAGATTGCCACTGCGGTCAATCCCGGCAGCAAGTGCATCCAGTCAACGCTCGTGTGGAAAAGCCAGACGAGGAAGGTTCCCCCGGCAGCAATTGCCAGGGCGGGATCCGCCGCCTTGGCGCCGCGCCCGCCCCGGGCGGTCACCCAGAATCCAAAGCCAACCGCACCAACGAAGGCAACCAGGGCCAGGCCGCCGATCAGCCCCAGTTCGCCAAGGGCCTGAAGCTCGATGCTGTGGGCCTGCTGGACATCCTCCGAAGTCTTTCGCTCCTGGTAATAGGTCTGACGATAATTTCCAGCACCGATACCGGTCAGGGGGTCGTTCTTGAACTGATGAACGGCGACTCGCCAGTAGTCGTACCTGTTGCCCCCGCCGGAAGTCAACCGTGAACCGCCATCCGTTTCCTCGAGCTCAGTGAAGGAATCGACCTGATCCCGGATCTGATCGCTCTTGATTCCGGCTACGACGATCGTGGCTCCCAGGGCGAGCACGCAGACAACCGCAAGTCCCGCTCCCGAAATGACCCTGAGTGTGTAAGCGGAGTCAGGCGAACGCCGGTACGCGCCCGAAGCCAACCAGCTTCCGGAGGCGACGGCCACTCCGGTGATCAGGCCGCCAAGCAGTCCCATCGTCACGACCGATCTCAGGTCGTCGACGGCAAGGGCTCCGTCACCAAGATCAACCACCTGAGCGAGCGCTGGAATCGTGACGCCGACACCAACGGCGATCGCCAGGAGAATGCAGCCCCGGGTCACGCGTCCCGGAACGACGGCAATCACGAGTAAAGTCGATGCGAGGATCGCCACAACCGCGCCCCGGCTCTGGGTCAGCACGGCGAGGACAAGCAGCTGCACCGCAGCCAGTGATGCGGCACCCCGCACGAAGTGGTTTCTGGCTCTCTCGGCTACGGCCACCATGGGCCAGAATCCGGCCAGCAGGTAGGTCGCAACACCGTTTATGTAGTCAAGGGGACTGTTCAGCCGGTTGGCGATGAACAGGTCCGAGACAGCTTGATCGTCGGTCAGCAGCCGGAACAGAAGGTAGACCGCCATGACGAGAATTCCGCCGACCGTCGCCCCGACCAGCCAGCGCCTCGACAGCTCGTCCCGCAGCAGGTAGAGCAGCACCATGAAGAAGACCCCGTAGAGAATCCACCGGGCCCCTTCGGTCACCGCCAGATCGTTTGCGTCTGCCCAGCCGGTCGATGCCAGCGCCCAGAACCCGAGTCCGAAGAGACCGCAGGCGGCGATCGCGGCGGCGCCGGTCGGCACCATCGGGCGTGCCACGAAGAAAGCCAGCAGGATGACCAGCCCGGCCAGCAACATCGGTTCCCAGACCGTCGTGTCATAGAAGCCGAAGAAGAATGCGCTGATCCCGGCCAGGAACCCGAGCAGGGTCAAGGCGATCAGGCGCAATCGCTGGCCGGTTTCAGAACTGGTCCCCAGTGGAATATCCTCTCGCATCATGGAATTCGTCGACCGAGCCTACCCATCTGCCTCCGCGGTGGACGCCGCAACCAGCGTTCGCCCCCGGGAACGCTTTCGAGGAGCGCCGTCCCGGCTCGTTCGGGTCATTGGATTCTCCTTCCTCTTCCTGGTCTTTTCGACCGGAGTCAAGGCAGATGCCGCAGTTTACGTAGACCCCAACGGACCGGCCGGCCAGCAATACGCCTTGCCCGTCGACGCCATCAGAGGGGAGACCGGCGGGGACCCGGCCGCGGGTGTGCCGGGAGCCCGCTCGGAGCAGGCGCCCCTCTTTGGACAGGGAATCGGACCCGCCGGCGCGAAGGAAAAGCGCGGAAACTCGCGCAAGAAGCAGCAGAACGGCAAGTCGACCAACGGAAATCCCGGCGACGAGGCGGAATCACCTGCCGAAGAAAGGTCCCTCGACGAGACGATTTCCGGCATCACCGGAGACTCGGGCTCGTCCTTTCCCCCAGGCATGATTGCGGTGCTTGGTGGTCTGGTTCTGCTCGGCATCGGAGCCGGCTGGCTGGGCCGACGCGCGCTCTGACTCCGCCGGGGAATCCCGATTCAACGCACCGCTGCCGCACCAATTGTGGCCTTGCCGTGTTTCAGAGTCTGTCCGCATCGTTTCCTTTTTTGCTCCACTCTTCAAAACCGAAAGCTCCTTCAGTGATCCAGCCCCGCAACGGTCACCCGGCCGAGGTACGAGACAACCGAAAATCACGTCTGAACCTGGCCTTCCTGCTCTCGCTGGTTGTGCTCCTGTTCGCGCTGTTTCCCGGCACGAAGGCTGAAGCGGCACCGAGCCTTGGCAAAGCCATCTGGGGTCCGGCGACTCCCGAAGCTTTCAACCGGTACTCCCAGCTCGGGGTCGGCATCTACCAGATGTCAATCTCATGGGCTTCGGTGGCCCCGACCCGGCCCGCCAATCCCCGGAACCCGAAGGATCCCGCCTATCAGTGGCTGGAAGACCTGGATACCGCGATCAAGCTGGCCCGACCGCGCGGCATAAGAATCGCCGTCAACGTCACCTTCTCGCCGCGCTGGGCGAACGGAAACCGGCAACGACGATGGGCCCCGAAAAGGCCATCGGACTTTGCTGATTTCGTCGCCGCCACCGTGAAGCGGTACCCCTACGTCCGGTACTGGATGATCTGGAGCGAACCCTCACGCCGAGCCAACTTCATGCCAATGGCACGGGTGGTTGGCAAACGACAGTTGACCCGCAGGGAAAAGGTCGGACCGCGAACTTACGCGAGGATCCTCGAAGCCGGCTACCGGGCAGTCAAGTCGGTCAATCGAAATGACTTCGTGATCGGCGGCAACACAATCCCGGGAGGCAGTGTCCGACCGTTGCGTTTCATCCAGGCGATGCGTCTGCCGAACGGCAGCCCTCCCCGCATGGATCTCTACGGGCACAATGCGTACTCACCCCGGTACCCGAAACTCTCGCGGCGACCGGCCGCTTTCGGAACCGCGGACCTTTCCGATTTCGACTCGCTTGCTCGTTGGCTGGATCGGAATCTGGCCCGTCCCGGCCGAAACCAGCGCCTGAAGATTTTCGTCTCCGAGTACTCGCTGCCGACGAGTCGCAACGAGGTAATCCCGTTCTGGGGAAATCGCCGCGATCAGGCCCGGTACGCCCGGGGGGCACTCCGGCTCGTACGCAACTTCGGACGGGCATATTCGCTGGGTTGGTTCCAGCTTCTTGATCAACCGCCGCAAGCCAATAACCTGCAGGCTGATTGGGGCTTGCTCGATTGGCGAAACCGGCCGAAGCCGGCTTTCTGGGCCTTCAAGCGAGGTTGAACGTGAAACGAAGGGAATTGACGAAAATGGGGACGAAGCGCGGGCAAATTCAGATCGCCTGCCTGCTGGGTTCCCTGATCCTTTTTTCCGGCCTGGCTCTCGTTCTCAAGGGTCCGGCGCCAACTTCGACCGAGCCGGCGTTGGCGAAGACCGCTCCCGACGCGAGGGCTTCAGCCAGTCAGCGTCTGGGAAAGGCGATGTGGGGGCCGGCCGAAGTCAATGGCGTATCCCAGTTCCCCACCTACAAGGACCTGGGCGTCGGCATCTACCAGATGGCGATCGACTGGAGCCAGATCGCAGCAACCCGGCCAGCCACGGCTACTGATCCGGCCGACCCGGCCTACCAGTGGCCCGAGCATTTCGAAAAGACGATCCTCGAAGCCAACCGCTACGGGATGCAGGTGACGATGATGGTCATCGGGGCGCCGGCCTGGGCCAACGGCGGCCACAGCGATCGGGCCTGGACGCCGAAGAACCCGAAGGACTACGCGGACTTCGTGACCGCGATGTCGCGCAAGTACCCAAGGGTCCGATTCTGGATGATCTGGGGAGAGCCGAACCGGTCGCCCAACTTCAAACCCTTGACACCTTCCCGGACCGGACCGCTGAATGCGGCTCAAGCTCGAGCGCCAAGGAACTACGCCCGCATCCTTGACGCTGCCTATGTCGCCTTGAAGAAGGTCGATTCAAGAGACCTGGTGATCGGAGGAAACACTTTCACTGCCGCCGGCCGGGACAGCATCTCGACTTATCAATGGATCAGGTACATGCGCCTGCCGAACGGCGGCAGGCCCCGGATGGACCTCTACGGACACAATCCCTTCGGCTTCCGGATCCCAAGTCTGGCGAACAAGCCTTCCCCCAGAGGCATGGTTGACTTCTCCGATTCGAAGCGCTTGACCAAGGTGCTGGATCGCTACTACCCGCGCAAGCGTTTCCGGCTGTTCCTCTCGGAGTGGGGAGTCCCCGCCGGCGCGACCGAGGATGCCGAGTTGGGGTACAAGCTCAACTATGCGACTCAGGCAAGGTGGATCAAGGCCGGGCTCCGCCTGAGCCGGAAATTCAAGCGGATCTACACGATCGGCTGGATCCATCCCTACGACCGGCCCGAGCTGGGAATCATCACCGGACTCCTGAAGGCCGACGGCAGAAAGAAGCCCGGCTACTTCTCATTCCGCAACGGCTAGATCTGCTTGCGCGGTGAATTCCGGTCCATACGCTCACTCCGAGAGGCAGTCAAACGGGCCACGGTCCGGCTGCCAGGCCCGTAGACTGCATGTCGTTGCGTCAAGCGTCGAATCTGGCATAGGACGAAGTGGGAACCAATCGAATGGACTCGTTTGACTGACGGACTCCAAATAGCTGCCGCTTTCGCCACTGGCCTGATCTTGGCTTGGGGACTCGTTCCATCGGCGATACGCCTGGCCTCGCGAACTGACTTTTACGATCGGCCAGGCGGCTACAAGGAGCATTCACGTTCGACTCCATATCTCGGGGGGCTCGCCGTGATCACCGGGTTTCTGGCGGCTTCACTCATTTTTTCCGGGGCGGACGAGAGCATCCTCGCGATACTGGCCTGCGTGCTGGTCTTGCTGGTTGTGGGCACGATCGACGACCGGATCGGACTCGGGATCGTTCCCCGAATCGTGGTCGAGATCGGAGTCGCACTCGCTGTCTGGCATTTCGGCACTGGTTGGAACCTGTTCGAACTTGAATTCCTCAACCTGCTTTTCACTGTGGCCTGGGTAGTTGGCCTGATCAATGCCTTCAACCTGATGGACAACCTGGATGGGGCGACCTCCACGGTTGCCGCCGCCAGTGCTCTGGGTGCCGGTGGTCTGGCTTTGGTCGAAGGCAACTCGGTGCTGGCGGTTGTCGGCTTCGCCATGGCTGGTGCCTGCTGCGGCTTTCTGCCTCATAACCTCGCCCGGCCGGCCAAGATCTTCCTCGGTGACGGGGGAAGCATGCCGATCGGGTTCACGATCGCAGCCGTGACCATGGCTGTTGACTATGACTCGAGCGGAGTGGTCCCGTTCCTGCTCGGTTCCCTGCTGGTCGCCGTGCCTGCCCTGGACATGGGCGCGGTAATCGTGTCCCGTCGACGTCGTGGAGTAGGTGTTTTCGTGGGAGGCCGGGATCACATGACCCACCGTCTGTTCCGCCATCTGAACTCGGAAAGAAGCGTTTCGCTGGTGCTCTTCGCGAGCCAGGGCAGCTTGAGCGTTCTCGCCATCGCGCTCAGTCAATCCGCAAGCTCTGCCCTCGTGATTGCGATCTCGATCCTCGCCCTGTCACTGACAACCTGCGCGCTTGCGACGCTGGAACCTTTAGTCGCCGGATTCCCGAAAAGCAGCCGAAGCGACCCCTGAGTCAGCCGGTATTTCTGCTTCTGGCGCGTGCCCTGACGGCCGGCGTCAGAAACATGACCGCGCCGCAAAGCAGCGTTACCGCACCGATCGGAATTGCCAACCCGCTATCGGATGCTGCCGGGATTCCGAGCAGGGTGGCCAGTGCGATACCAGCGACCAATGGAACCGACGCACGAAGCGAACCCGAGAGAGCAAGCCAGGCCACAGCTCCCCCGACCAGGCCGACCGTCGTCGCGATGGCAGCACCGTACGTTCCGTATAGAGGGATGAGAACCCCCATCAGCGCGAGATTCAGACCACCAGCCACTGCGCCACCGATGAAGAACCTCATGTTTCGCTGCTCGCTGATCAGGCTGTATCCGGCCGGATAACCGATCGAGTACAACGGCATCGACATACAGAGGAGGATTAGCAGCGGGCCAGTGCCGGCAAAGTCTGATCCGAAGAGGCCCCTGAGCACGGTTTCGCCCAAGATCTCGGTGGCGCCCAAGACAACGAGCCCGTATCCGGCAAGCGGCGTGAATACGCGAAGCAACAGGTTCCGCTTCTCGGATAGACGGCCTTCGTGGTAGCTCCGCGAAAGCATCGGCAACAAGGAGTAGGCAGCGAAGATTGTGACTGCATTTGCCGCCAGGAAGAGTCGGTAGGGAGCGCTGTATAGGCCAGCATCGGCGTCTGAGCGCACAATCGCCAGCAGAATCGAATCCAGATTGGCGTACGACGCATAGATGATGACTCCCGAGGCGCCGAGCGGCCAGCTCGCCCTAACCACCCGCTTGATGGTCTCCCGTGAAGGAAGCTCGATTCTTCCCGGTTTGGCTCGCCACCAGGTTGCCGCCGCAGCGGAGGCTTCGCCGAGCACGAAAACGACCAAGGCGGCGGTCGCCGTCGGCAAGAGCAGTACCAGGGAACAGCAACCCGCCAGAACAGCGATGCCACCGAGAGCTGTGGCACCGGCCGCGTCAGCCATCTGTTCCCTCCCCCGCAGCAGCCAATCGGCAGATGTTGACAATCCCAGAGCCATTGCCACGCTCAGACTGATGAGCAGCAACTGTTCCGGCAAGAGGATCGCTGCCCCTCCAACCATCAGGACTGCGATCACCGAAAGCGCTCCCACCCGGACCGAAAGCACCGTGCCGGCAATGCGCTCTGCTTCGCGCGGCTGCACGGCAACCTGACGAGCACCGTACTCGGGCATTCCCAGCGCAGTCAGGGTGAGCAGTATTCCGGCAATTGCGATGCCGACGTTGACGATTCCGAAATCACTGAGGCTAAGCGTCCGGGCGAGGATCACCGCGGCGGCGAAGCGGGCCAGCTTGTTCACAGCCTCCCCGGCCGCGAGCCTGGATATCGATCGCCCGATCTGTCGCAAGCTCCCTCCTGCGCTCAACCGAAAATCTCCCTGTTCAGCACTCCTGCCGCTCCAGCGACAGGTCGTCGACTTCGAAACGACCGGAAATCGGTTCCTCGCCAGTATCCACGGCGAAAACCCGAATCGAGGCTACCTCTTCTTCATTGACTCCCGTCGCACTCAGCCTCTTCCACTGGCCGTTCCCGGTCCCGGGAGCTATGCCTTCACCTCCACCCAGAACCAGTTGGGTCGGAGAGGATCCGTCCTCCACCTGAAGTCCGGCCCAGACCAGTACGGACCGGCTCAGGTCAGCCGACCTGACGGATGCCGAAAAGGCGAAGCAGGAATCCGCCGGTGCCTGAACCGGGATGTCCTGCACCAGGACAAGTCCGCTGCCGCCTTGCCCCGACCCGGTGAACCGGAAGAAAGCACCCTGCTCATTGGCGGCCCTGGACACGGACCCCCTTCCGACTTCCCCGCGGAACAGACTCCACGCCTTGAGTCCACGGTTGAAACCACCATTGGTGACCAGGTCGAGCCCGATCGGAGCAACCCCGCCGGGTGCCACCGAGATATTCCGCTGACCGTTCTCGTCTCGCAGCGTGACCATTCCTTCTTCTTCCGAGACGACCTTCAGGAAAAGGGTGTCGCCGGTCGTGTAGACCCCGATGGTGCCGGGGCCCGGAATCACCGATGCAGCAGGCAATCCAACGAATGAGATCGCCGGATCATTGACGTGAAGTCGGGAAGCGAGCGCCTCGGAGGTCGGATACTCGTCGTCCTCGAGTGTGAATCGGGACAGGTCTGCCGCTCCGTTCAGTTTCTGAACCAGCGCCTGGCTGTCGGTTGGTAATCCCTCGGAGGACCTGGTCATGAATCCGACCAGTGCCACGCAAGCCAGAACCGCCAGGGCAATCGAGCTCGCAATGGCGGCCCTGGGTTTCTCGGCTGCCCAGTTCCTGACTCGTTCGATGATCAGGGCCGGCCCCAAGTCGGCCCTGATCAGAGGCACTATCACCAGGCCGGCCAGGAGGTACTCGGAAACGAGCGTGTCGAAGAACTTGTATCCGTCAAAGGTGAAGGAGACGCAGTACAAGAGGAGAGAAGCCACCCAGACGCTGAGGAGGGTCCGACGTCGAATCGCCCTGAGCACGACGGCCGTTGTGAGGAAGGCGAAAATGAACGGAAGGAGCAGCACGCCCACTACTCCGAAGTCGGAATAGAAGATCCCCAACCACGAGTAGTTGTTGAAGGTCTGGAACGGAATTGCGTAAAAGGCTCCGACCATTTCGGCCGGTTGCCCCCAAAGTCCGAATCCGTGAAGCAGCTTGGTCGCCGAGCTGAAGGCCAGCTGCCCGTAGGTGTCCGGACGAATCGGATCATCGACCAGTCCGCCGAACGCCGGAATGTTGCCCGTCGCGTACACGAAAGGCAGGACCAGGGGGTCGAATGACCTTGTGGTGAGCGTCTCAACGATTTGCGGTTGGCCGTCTACCGTCTTTCCCACTCGTTCGCCAAGGACGCTGAAGAGAACTGTGAGCAGGACTGCGGCGACGGCGAAACCGCCAAGCAGCCTGGCCGGCTTGAGGGGCGGCAGATACAGCAGCTGGAATGCGCCAGCCCAGATCAGGGCAGCGATCATGAGAGTGCGATCGCCCGTGAAGATGAACGGTGCGAGGGAGAGGATGCCCAGGAAAATGACCGGGCGCCAGCGTCCGGAGAAGGCCTTCTCGCGCAATCCCAGGGTCCAGAGGATGAATGCGATCTGGTTGCAGTAGGTGAGCAGCTTCCAGGGCCCATAGGTGTCCTGGAAGAGGGGACTGGTCGTCTGGATGATTCGAGCTTCCTGCGGGTCGTTGAAGATCGCCTGCCACCCGATCGTCACGTCCACCGCATTGACATACGCGGCGAAACCGATCAGACCCAGGATCGCGAAGAGGATCCAGGCGATACGGAGCCGCCGCGCGTCCGGGCGCTGTCTTTCGCTCTGATCGGCATGGGGAAGATTGCGGTACCGGCGTTCAGCCAGCAGCGCACCGCCAACGAACGTCGCTATCGACCCATAGACCATGAGCCAGACCTTGGCCGGGGTGGTCGTGTACTCGACCAGCGGCACCGCAAAGAGCACCAGGGCAAGTCCCCAGACAAGTCCGAAGAGACTCAAAGCGGTCAGGACGCCGTCTCCGCGGGCCTGGGACCGCCTGGCTACAAGCACGGTGAGGGCGAGGAGGAGACAGCCCGCCGCGAGCGCGACCCACTGCTCAAGGTTCATTGCGCGTGGGAACAGCGATTAGCCGGGATCAGGAACTGTCGGCCCCGACCGGGAAAGAATCCCGTGGAATCGTTCGGGAGCATGACCACGGCAGGCTAGCAAGGTGACATCCCGGCCGGGACCGCGTCGACTGGACTTGTTGTCCATATAGTCTGTTCCGTTCTGTGCGCCGTCTGGCTCTGGATTTGACGCACAGGCAGGGAAGTGAACAAGTGATTCCACGATGTGACGTCGAAACAGCGGCGGCTGTCGCGCATCGGGACAATGAACTTCACGCCGAATGAAAGGGAATAGCGCCTTGAATGCTTCATCTCCGGATAAGGACTTCCGGAAAATCGGGATCGTCGGCATGGGCTATGTGGGTCTGCCACTGGCCGTTGCGTTTGCCGAATCTGGTCGGGATGTGATCGGTCTCGAGGCAAACCCCTCCAGGGTTGAATCGATCAACCGTTCGGAGAGCTACATCGAGGACATCCCTTCGGAGACTCTTGCCGGGCTCAATGATCGGATGAAGGCCACCGGCGATTACGCCGAGCTCGCTGATTGCGAGGCGGTGATCATCTGCGTTCCCACGCCGCTGACCGGATCGAGGGAACCAGACCTGAGCTACCTTGAGTCGGCTGCTGACAACCTGGCGGAAGTGATGAACCCGGGCCAGACGGTCGTGCTCGAGTCGACCACCTACCCGGGAACCACCCGCGACCTTCTGGCGGCCAAGCTGGAAGCGGGAGGACGGGAGACCGGCATCGACTTTCACCTGGCATTCTCGCCGGAGCGGATCGACCCCGGCCGCACCGACTTCACGGTCCGGACCACCCCCAAGCTGGTCGGGGGCATGACTCCGGCCTGCACGGAGAAGGCCGTGGCGCTCTACGAAGCGATCTGCGACCGGGTGGTCCCGCTTTCGGGTCCGGAAGCGGCCGAGCTCTCCAAGCTGCTCGAGAACATCTTCCGTTCGGTCAACATCGCCCTGGTCAACGAACTCGCCCAGCTCTGCGACCGGCTCGGCGTAGATGTGTGGGAAGTGATCGACGCCGCGGCGACAAAGCCGTTCGGTTTCATGCGCTTCGAGCCCGGTCCGGGCATGGGCGGACACTGCCTGCCGGTGGATCCGTTCTACCTGGCCTTCAAGGCCCGCGAGCATGACTTCTACCCGGAGTTCATCGAGCTGGCGGGCAAGGTCAACCAGTCCCAGCCGCTCTTCTGCGTCAACCGGATCGAGCGGGTCCTGAACGACAACGCGAAGCCGGTCAACGGGACGAAGATCCTGATCCTCGGGGTCAGCTACAAGGGCGGCGTGGGTGACACGAGGGAGTCCCCGGCGATCAAGATCATTCGGCTGCTCCGGGAGCTGGGGGCCGAGGTCAGCTACCACGACCCTCACGTGCCGGAACTGAAAGAAGCCGGTCTGAGCAACTCGCCCGACATTGGCAGTGCCCTGGACGAGGCGGAACTGAGCGTGATCGTCACCGCCCACCCCGAGTTCGACTGGGAAGAGATCATCGCCCGCAGCCCGTTGGTCTTCGACCTGCGCGGGGTCACGAGGGGCTTCGAAGATTCCGGGAACGTCACGCGGCTCTGAGCCTTTCGTGATCAGGGAACTGGCAGAAGCAGCTTCAAGGCTCAGACCCCGCCGGGAAGCCCATTCCCACTGGCGAGCGATCCGCAGCGACCGGGCGACGGCAGCCCTGGCAGTCGGCACGATCGCGATCGCCGGCCTCGTGGTCGCCGCGCAGTACAGCCGCCTGCTGAGCAGGCGAACCCACTCGACCGAGACGGAGGGGCTGATCGACTCCGCCCCGGCGGCGGCCGTGGACACGGTCGGGGTCGCGGTCGAGGGCTACTCGGCAACCCCGAACCGGGAGCTGGTGCTCTTCAACCTGCTTTCCGGATTCCTCGGCAGCTTCGCGCTGGTCCGCCTGACTACCTGGGCGATCCGGGAGGACTGGGGTCCGTTTCGCAACGTCAGGGTCGGGGGCCGGCACATCCACCACTTCGTTCCGGGGATCCTGATCGGTTTTGGCTCGGGGGTGAGCGCCCTGCTGGTGAACGGCGAGAATGCCGACCGGCGGCTTGCCCGGACTCTCGGGGTCGGGATGGGACTCACCTTCGACGAGGCGGCGCTGCTGCTCGATCTCCAGGACGTCTACTGGACGAGGCAGGGGTTGCTCTCGGTTCAGATCACCCTGGCGACCGGCGCAACACTCGGTGCAGCCGTGCTGACCATGCGAATCCTCGGCCGGGGCGAAGCGAGGCAGGAGGAGGCGGGAGAGATCCCGGCCGAAGAAGGTCCGGTGAACGCGGTCGTACCGTGGCCTCATCCGGTTACGTAGACATCCCTGTACCAAGACGCAACGTTTACGGAATTTGTTCGCACTCCGGGAGCCCTGGAGCCAAAACCCCCTTTCCCATGCGGCAAACAGGCATAAAAAATGTCGGTGGTCGGGCTGACCCAAGGGAGAGTGGGCCAACCCGACTTCACCGACTAAGCGCTGCTGAGGGTAGGGAGGGACCCCAGTCAACGATGTTTTGCAGCTATCACGTCCAGTGATCTAACTGCTGATACGACATAGTACACCAAACACACGCGTTTATGGCGAACCGCCGAAAAAAGATTTCCTAAAGGGGGTCAGCCGTCGAACCAGACGACCTCGTCCCGGCCGGGACCAACCCCGACGAGGTTGATCGGGACCCCCACGAACTCGCTCACGAAGGCCACGTACTCCCGGGCCGCGAGCGGCATGTCTTCCTCGGTCCGACAGCCGGTGATGTCCTCGGAGAAGCCGGGCAGGTCGACGTACTCGGGGGTGGCGTTGTGGAGGATCGACTGGTGGTACGGAAAGTCCTCCAGCACCGCACCTTCCTTCGAGCGGTAGCGAACCGCCACCTTGATCGTTTCGAGTCCGGCCAGCACATCGAGCTTGGTCATCGCCAGGTGGGAGAGCCGGTTCAGCCTGACCGCGTATTTCAGGGCGACGAGATCGAGCCAGCCGGTGCGCCGGGGGCGACCGGTGGTGGTTCCGAACTCGTGACCTCGATCGGCCATGTGGCGACCGTTCTCGTCGAAGAGTTCGGTCGGGAAAGGCCCCGCGCCGACCCGGGTCGAGTAGGCCTTGACGATTCCCCAGACCTCGCTGATGTCGGTCGGGCCGACGCCGGCTCCGACGCAGGCCGCACCGGCGATCGGATTCGAGGAAGTGACGAAGGGATAGGTGCCGTGATCGAGATCGAGCAGGGCCGCCTGGGCACCTTCGAAGATCACCTTGTTGCCCGAGTCGAGCTCGTTCCAGCAGAGCTTGGCGGTGTCGGTGATGAACGGCTCGAGGCGATGGCCGTAGCTCAGGTACTGCTCGGTGATCGTGTGCAGGTCGAGCCGGTCATCGAGCTGGATCTCCTCGTCCTGCTCGGCATCCTTCTGCAGCTTGCGTCGCCGGACCGCCAGTTCCTGGAGAGCCTTCTTCTTGTGCTCCAGCGCGGCCATGATCTTCTTGCGGAGGATCTTCTCGTCGAGCAGGTCCTGGACCCGGATCCCGATCCGGGAAACCTTGTCGGCATAGGCCGGGCCGATGCCGCGGCGGGTGGTCCCGATCGAGAGCTTGCCCAGCTTGATTTCCTCGGCCGCGTCGACCAGCACGTGGTACGGCATGATCAGGTGGGCGTTGGAGGAGACCCGCAGGTTCGAGGCGGAAACTCCCGCCCGGTGGAGCCCCTCGATTTCCTCGAGCAGCACCCGGGGATCGACGACCACCCCGTTGCCGATCACACAGAACTTGTCCTCGTGGAGGATCCCGGACGGGATCAGGTGGAACTTGTACTCGGTGCCGTCGTGCACGATCGTGTGGCCGGCGTTGTTGCCGCCCTGGAAGCGCACGATGGCCGAGGCGTCCTTGGCCAGCAGGTCGGTGACCTTGCCTTTGCCTTCGTCGCCCCACTGGG
>JAGQUQ010000139.1 GCA_020438425.1 Solirubrobacterales bacterium | reverse complement strand
GGGGTCGGAATCCCGAAGACCCGGGCGAACTTGTACTTGAGCGGACAGGTCAGGTACATGTCGAGATCGGTGGCCGAGAGGCGCAGGTCATCCCCGCGCCGGGGCAGGAAGGCGTCGAGCGAAGGTTCGGCTCTCGAGTCGGCCAGGTTCTCCCTCGCCCCGCGCTCCTCGGCGTTGGCCATCAGGTACGGGTCGAGGGTCGAGTCGAGCAGTTCGGCCAGTTGTTCCGGGGTCGCGATCTGGGCGAGCAGCCCGTTGACCGCCTCGATCGCCTGTTTGTCGCTGGCGCCGTCGGTTCGCTGGGCGAGCGCGGCCAGCTTGAGCAGCTCCAGGTAACGAGCGACCGCCCGGTTGACGTCGATCGCCGTGTCGAGTCGCGGTTCGTTCAGTTCGGAGCCGGCCTTCCAGGAGGCCTCCATGACCTCGGCCAGCATCGAGCGGTAGGTCGCGGCAACATCCTCGGCCGGTCCGAACAGTTCCTCTTCGTGAATCTCTTCCAGACCCCCGGTCGCTTCGAGGATCGCCGCCACCGGATCCGGTTCGGCGTCACCGGCCCGGGAGAGAACCACTTCCTCGCGGGCCGAGGTGAGCGCCGTGGCGACTGCGACCCGGGCGGTCTCGGGACCGCCGGGGTGGGTCTGGTCGTCACCGATGCCGGGGCCCGGCGTGCGGGCGATGCCGAAGCGGCGCTCGAGTCCGAGCACCCAGATCCGGCTCCACTCGCCGCCCTTCAGCATGTCGAGCCCGAGCACCTGTACCGCCCCCACTCCCGGCAGGTTGGAGCCGCCAGCCGGTTCGAGGCCGCCTTCGGCCAGCGCCTCGAGGAAGACAGTGAACTCCCGGACCGAGGCGTCCGGGTCGCGGCGGGAGAAGTCGGTCGCGATCTCGGCCAGCCGGGAAAGCCCGAGCAGGCGCTCGGCGGTTTCGGGCCGGGCGGCGAAGAGGCGCTGGCGCCGGAAGCCGATCCGCTCGATCAGCCTCCTCACATAGGCATCCGGCCGGCGGGTGTCGAGCGCCCCGGAAGCGGCCCGGTAGAGAGCGAGGAAGCTCTCGATCCGCTGCCGGGCCTCCGGCGCCATCTGCGGCGATTCGAGCGAGGCCTCGCAGGCGCTGACCATGTCGAGCTTGCGGCGCTTCGAGATCTGGGTGAGGCGGGCGAGGTCCAGTGAGCGAAGTTCGGTCGGGGGGCGCATCAGGGCCCGGGTCACCGCCCGGGCGTCGGTCGGGTCGGTGAGCGCCCGAAGCCAGGCGATCGTGTCGCGGACCTCCGGCTGCCGGAACAGTGCGGCGCCCCCGCCGGGCCGGGCCGGGATTCCCCGTTCACCCAGCGCGCCGACGATTGCGACCCCTTGCGAGTTCACGTCCGGCACCGCGATCGCCAGTTCCTCGGCCGGGGTTCCGGAGGCGATCTGATGCTCGATCTCGCGGGCGACGGCCTGGGCTTCCGCCCGCGGCGAGGCGGGCCGCCAGTAACGAACCGAGCCTTCGTCGCCGCGCGCCTCCCAGGCACCCTGGGGCAGGGGGCCTTCGCCGAGCGATGCCCTCGCAGCGGTGATCCGGACCTCGCTCATCCGCCACGCCTCGTCGAGGGTGAACTGTTCGGGGTCGGGGAAGGCCGTGAGGAACCTGTCTTCGGCTCCCGGGCCGTAGATCGCCCTGGAGGGATCGACGCCGGCGACCACGCTCTCCGGTCCGGCCGCGGCCAGCTGGGCCAGCAGTCCGGCCCGGGCCGGGTGAAGGTCCTCGAGTTCGTCGATCACCAGGTGCGGGAACCGGGCGACCACCTCTCCGGCGATCACCGGATCGGCCAGCAGCTCTTCGGCGATCGGGGGCAGCACGTTCCGGTCGAGCAGGTCGGCGGTGGCGAGGATCCGGTCGTGAACCTCGATCAGTTCGGCCAGCTCGCCGCCGTCCTCGCCTTCCCGTTTGGCCCGGTCGATCCCGACCAGCATCTCGCGCAGCAGCCCAGCCGGGTTGCCGCGGATCTCGTGGTTTCTGAGCGGCAGATCATCGACCCGGGCCAGCAGCATCGCCAGCCGCTCGGCCGCACCGACGACTTCGAAGGAGGGGCCGAGCCCGGCTTCGATCGGCCGGTGGCGGAGGATCTCCTCGGCCAGTCCTTCCCAGGTGAAGACGGAGAGCGCCTCGTAGGGGCCGGGCAGGTCCTGCTCGAGCCGGGCCCGGTGGGCGGCGGCGGACCGGTCGGTCGAGGTGATGAGCGCGACCCTTGACGGGTCGAGTCCCTGGCCGGCCAGGTGGATGATTCTTTCGCGGAGCGCGGTGCTCTTGCCGGTGCCGGCTCCGCCGCGGATCAACAGGGTCCCGGAGCCGTGGGAGCGAACCCGTCCCCGGCCGGGACCGGGATCTCGATCGGCACCGGATCTCGAGGCAGATTCGCTCACACCTCCAAGTTACCCGAGCCCCGAACCGGCCTCCACCCCCGGTGGGTCGGATTTCCGTCACTTGCGCCGGTAATCCGACCCACTGCCCGGGTCGACTTGGCTCTAGAGTGTCCCGGGTGAACCAGCTCCCCGCCGATCCCGCCCTCGACGCCGACTGGACGGGGATCTGCCGTCGCATCGTCGAAGCCCAGAAGAACCTCTTCGCCGAGTACGACACGACGGAGAAGCGCGACAACTACGAGGGCATCGGCGAGGGTGGCGACAACACCCTGGTCCTCGACCGCATGTGCGAGGACATCGTTTTCGCCGAACTGGAGGACCTGGCCGAAAACGGAGCCGCGGCCTTCACTGCGATCTCGGAAGAACGCGGCACGGTCACCTTTAACGAGGGCGGCAACGTCTGGG
>JAGQUQ010000138.1 GCA_020438425.1 Solirubrobacterales bacterium | reverse complement strand
GCCGGCAAGACGACCCTGATGGCAACCCTGGCCGGCGAGAGGAAGCCCGCGGCCGGCCACGTGAAGCTCGGCCACAACGGCAAGATCGGCTACCTGTCCCAGCATGCGGATTCCGCCTCCGGTGACGGCACGGTGCTCGAAGCGGCAGCGCGGGAAACCGGCCTGGTCGGTCAGAAGGTTCGTGACCTGCTCGGCGCGTTCCAGTTCTCCGGCGAAGACGTCAACAAGCAGCTGACCGACATCTCGGGCGGCGAGCAGCGTCGCCTCTCGCTGGCGATCCTGGTCGCCTCCGGGGCGAACCTGCTGCTGCTCGACGAGCCGACCAACCATCTCGACATCGAAAGTCGCGAGGCGCTCGAGGACGCCCTGCTCGGCTTCCCCGGGGCCTTGATCCTGATCTCGCATGACCGGGCGCTACTGGAGGCGGTCGGCAGCCGAACCCTGGTCTGCGAGAACGGTGAACTCGCCAATCACCTGACCGGCTGGGCCGAGTACCAGAAGCGCCGCGACGAAAAGGAAGAGATCGAGCAGGAGAGGGCCGCCGCCGCTTCGAGACCCGCCGGGAAGTCAGCCAACGCAAAACGGCGCGGATCACCAGGGAAGGAAGTCGCGAGAGCCAGGCGCCGGGTCGAGAATCTCGAGAAGAAGATCGAACGGGCCGAGTCTGATCTGGCCAAACTGGAGGACGAGCTGGCCGATCCGGCAGCCTGGTCAACCCCCGGGAAGACCGAAGCAGCCACCCGTCGGCACGACGAAGCGAAGGCGAAGATCACTTCCCTGTACGCGGAGTGGGAGGAAGCCGACCAGCTTGCCCGCGAGGTGGCGGAGGCGGCAACAATCTGAATTCGGGCAATCAGCGGGTTTCGGGGCTCGTGAAACCGGGAAGGCAGATGTTAGTTTCGGGGGAAGGCATTGCCTCAAGGAGATCCAGTTGTCGAATCCAGACGAGCGGGCTGACAGAAACATTCCGGACCCGGTTGAGCGGAAGCTCTACCGCGGGCGGATAGCCGAGGTCGCGAGTCAGGCCCTGGAGAAAGGTCCGGACCCGGACGCAATCTGGGCCGAGGACGCCGGACCGGGCAGTTACCGGTGGTTCTGGACAAAGCTGGTCGAGCGGGCTCCGCTCTGGCTGGGGTGGATCGCCCTCGGTCTCTGCGCGGGCGGAGTGGCCGGCTGGGCCTTTGGCGTCGACTGGTTGACCGGCAGGTTTCTCGAAGGACCGGCCTTCCCCCTGGCCTCCGCGATCATGCTCGGGATTCTCGCGGTAGTGCTGCTGCTGACCAGGCAGGGCGCCAGCGAGACCTCGATCCGGCTGGGCACCGCGGTCGCCGTGGCGGTTCTGGCGGTCGCCGGGCTGCTGCTGATCGCCGACCTGGCCGGGATCCCGCCGCTGGACTGGGGCATGGGTCCGCTCCGGAGCCCGTCCCTCGGCGCCTTGATCAACATCCCTCTGATGGCGGTCTGTTTCATCACCGTCGACCGGGACGCCCCGCGGTATCGCTGGCAACAGACCCTGATCCCGCTAGTCGGAATCGTCCTCCTGGTTTCGATGGTGACCAGGTCCTACCTCGCGGTTCTCGGAACGGAAGCCTCCCCGAATTTCAGCTACCCGGGCACCGCGACCGTCGTCCTGATCTTCACCGGCTTCGTCCTGATGCGTCCGGACCGCGGGCTCGCCGCCTTCCTCACCGCCACCGGCCCCGGCCCGTCCATGGCCCGGCTGCTGGTACCGACCGCGTTGCTGATCCCGATGACGATGGTTCTCGCCGACCTGATCGCAGAGGGTCTCGACGAGGAAGGAGCGGCGTTCATCAAGGGCCTGGACAAGATCCTGATGCTGGTTCTGCTGCTCTGGATGATCACCTATGCGTCGCAGCGCCTGCAGCGGTTCTACGAGAGCTGGAAACAGGCGTCTTCCGAGGTCGCTTCCCAGGCAAATGTGCTGACCCGGATGACCGAAGGAGTGGTGGTGATGCGGATCTCGGACTCCCGGATCGTTCTCACCAATCCGCAGTTCGACGCGATGCACGGCTATGACAAAGGGGAGCTGAACGGCCGCCACATCGACGTCCTGGCGCCAACCGATCTCTCCCCGGACGAGCTGGAGATGAGAACGAGAGTCCTGCATGAGCTGGCCGAGATCGGCGAGACCAGCTACGAGAACCGATCGGTGCGCAAGGACGGCTCGGACATCTGGAGCCGGGTCAACGGGGTGGTCACGACGGTGCCCGATCATGGCCCGGTGCTGATCCTCGTCAAGTACGACGTGACCGAGGAACAGGCGGCCAAGCACGCCGGTCGCCACGCCGAGTTGCGGTTCCGCCAGGTGTTCGAACAGAGCCCGATCGGACTGTGCCTGGTCACCCCCGAGGGAAAGTTCGAACAGGTGAACCAGAGTTTCGAGGTGATTACCGGCTACAGCCGGGAAGAACTGGCCGAGATGACCTTCGCCGAGATCACCCACCCGGACGACCTCGAACAGGACCTGGCCCTTACCGGCGAGCTCTTCGCGGGTGACCGGGACGGCTTTAACATGGAGAAGCGCTACATCCGCAAGAACGGCGAGGTGGTCTGGATCTACCTGACCGTGGCGATGCTCCGTGACCAGGACGGCAATCCCTATCAGGCGCTCTCAATGGTCGAGGACATCACCGAGCGCCAGCGGCTCAGTCAGCAGCTGAAGTACCTGGCCGATCATGATCCCCTGACCGGTCTCTACAACCGCCGTCGATTCGAAGAGGAACTCAGTTCCGCGATCGGCTCCGGCCACGGCCGGGGCATCGCGATCCTGGTGATCGATCTCGACAACTTCAAGTTCGTGAACGACAGCTTCGGGCACTCGGT
>JAGQUQ010000137.1 GCA_020438425.1 Solirubrobacterales bacterium | reverse complement strand
TACTCAGGCAGTGCTGACAAAATTAAGCCTCGGCCGGTGGGCAGAGGCACGTCTACGAATATTATCGGTTTAGCCGCGTTTGCGACTGCTCCTGTCCGGCGGGGCTGCTAAGCGCGAATATCTTGCCGCCATCAGGCAGAACCGGTGTCACCGAACGGCTTCGATCCAGTCCAGCGACTGGCCGCAAAGCTTTTGCGCGTTGGCTGGCGAACTACGCACGATCGTGGTCGACTCGACCGGTTCGAGCACGACCGGACCGATACCGAACGGATAGCCGCCGGTGGCCGGCCGCAGGATGCTTCCCCGCTCATAAGTCATTGCCACCGAGAGCGAGCCTGCTTCCAGGTCCAGTTCGTCCAGCTTGATGAACTGGGCGTTGTTGTTGAGGAGTCCCCTGGCCGAGCCGGCGTCCTGCCCGCCGATCTCGACCGAAACCTGTCCGCGGGCCGACCCTCCGACCCACACCTGGTAGCGACCCGACTCCGGCACCTCGACACTGCCGCTCGCAGTTCCATCAGAGAGCGGGGTCAGGGTCAGGTTGACCGGATCCGGAACCCAGTCACTGGGGTACTCGGGCAGATCGGCTATCGCATTGGGTCTGCGGACCGCCGCCACCACCTCACCATCAGGCTGGGCCTGGATCGCCACGTTCTGGACCACGGCACAGTTCGGCACCGCGGTTGGCTGGTAGACGCCACCGAACGGCCGGTGGACGATCGGGTTCGCGGAGTCATAGTCCGGGTCGCGCTGCCAGACCTCGTAATAGTCGCCCTGCCAGACCAACTCGTAAGGCGAAGGCGGACGGCTCTGGCGGGGGTTTCGCCTCAGAACCAAGGTGCGGTAGGTCAGAACCCCCTCCTGGGCCGGGTCGAGGACGAGTTCATCGGTATCCGACCAGGCCCCCTTTTCCGTTTCCGCCCCGTCAAGCCGGGGAATGACGCGACGCCGAAGCTCCGATGCTCCCTCGGCATCGAGCAGTCGCAGGAAATGACGGACCCCGTAAGCCTGGTACTCGGTCATCAGCGCCGGACCCTCGCCCTTGAACTCCTGCCCGATCTCCGAAAGTTCACCAAGCTGAGCTTTCGGTGCCAGCCAGGACTCGTGGTAGGCCAGCGCACTCGAAACGAGAACTCCGCAGGGCACGATCAGGAGCACCGCACCGATCGCCTTCAACCCGTTGGTCGAGATGCCTGCGAAGGGGCTCGACTTCTCGCCACTCTCGGTCTCAAGCTCGGCCTTCGAACCTGCACCGAGCAGGTAACCGATACCGGCCATCGCGAGAACGAGGAAGGAAGCAGCACCGGTGGCCAGTGCCTTCCCCTGGACCCACGGCGAGCCGACGTACCAAACAAGGAAGGAACCAAGGCCGGTACCGAGGGTGAGGAGCAGCAACCCCCAGGCCCGACGGGTCACCGCCGCAACCAGACCGAAGCCGGCCGCCAGGACCGTCGCGAAGACGAGGATCGAAGTAAGCAGGCTGGCGAGGCTCGATGCCGGCTCGAGCCGGAAGTCACCGACCGGCCAGGGGCCCGGGTACTGGGCAAGACTGAGCGGTCGGGTTAGGTTGCCCATCTCCTCCGAGGCCCGGGTCAGCGCATCCTGGTTCGGTGAGAAGAGCTGCCCGGCAGCGAAAACCGTCGGCAATCCGATCGCCAGCACCCCGACGAGAGCAATCGCCCCGCCGATCAGCATCGTTTTGACCAGCCCGGAAACCTCCTCAACAGCCTTGCTGCGATGCCAGACGGTGCCGGCCATGAGCACTGCGGTACCGAGCATGATCGCGCCAAGCCAGGGAAGGCCTCCCGCTCCCATCACCCCGATCAGGGCCGACCCGGCAAGGATCGGAACCACAACCGCGCTGCGCGGACCGGGCTCCCGAACCAGACCGACAGCGCCGGCCGCGAGGATCGAAACCAGCAGGGCTGTGGCGATCTCCTTGATGCCCCCCCAGAACGCGTACCCGACCAGCAGGGCCGGCTGGGCAGCGATGAATACGGCGGCGGCGCGCAGACGGTGATCTCGGACCACCGGGCTCGCCAGCTCGAAGAAGACCAGCGCCATCAGGGCAGCCATCAGCGAGAGGTAAGGCTGAAACAGCCAGGCTGAATCCTGGCCGGTCAACTCATGCCCCACCCCGAGCGGAATGAAGGCCCCAAGCGGATAGCCAGCCTCGAGATTGATCTGGACCGTCGCTTCGTAGCTCGAAGGGGCGAGCCCATCGACCGAGTGGCCGTAGGCCAGCACGTGGTCCGTGAAAGCCAGCCAGGTCGAAGTGTCATCCAGCTTCACGTAACCGGCGAACGTCGCCGATCCGGAAAGGATCACTGGCGCACCGAAGACGAAGAAAACGCCAACCGCGGCGAGGATCGGCCAGGTCACCTGAGAGCGTGGCTTCAGAAAAGAGAGGCTTCGGACCGGCCCGCGGGGACCGCCCGTGACCAGAGCGGCGTAACCGGCGATCGAGAGACCGGTGACAGCACCCGTGGTCAGCTCGGCCAGTGAAGGAAAACAGGTGATCAGTCCGCCGACAGCGATCAGCGCGGCAAAGCCGGTCGCGGGAAGAAGGGTCCAGGGAAGGGTGCGCCCACGGATCAGTTCGGCCAGCAGACCGAGACCGACGCTAAGCGCCAGCAGGACGAGGGGGAAGATGACCCAGGCGAGAATCAGGACACGGGCACGATATCGCCACTGCGGACGACTTCGAGCGCGCGATTCTTCTCGGGGTCGTACACCTCAACCTGAAGATCGGGGTACTCACGCCAGGCGATGATCACGCTGTAAGGATTTGCCGGGTCGTAGAAGCCGACCCCTCCGTGCTCGGTCACCTTGACCAGCCCTGGTCGATCGGAAAGCTTGCGGGTTGCCTCGTATGCACCCGCGAACGGGTAGGAACCGATGTTCAGGAAGCTCTGGGTG
>JAGQUQ010000136.1 GCA_020438425.1 Solirubrobacterales bacterium | reverse complement strand
AGACGCTGGCCATCGTCGCCTACCTTCAACCGGTCGCGAGGCCGGAGATCGCGCGGATCCGCGGTGTCTCTTCCGAGTCCGCCGTCAACAGCCTGAGCGAACGCGGATTGATCGAGGAATCCGGTCGTTCCAGGTTCGGGGCGGCGATCTACCGGACCTCGGCCCTTTTCGAGAAAGTCTTCGGTCTCGAAGGTCTGGATGCCCTGCCCGATCCCACCCGATTCGACCCGACCCCGGACGACGAACGGGAGATCAGGGAACGCCTGCTGGCTGCGGGCGAGCAGCGCGCCGAAGGCTGAACCCTTCCGCCGAAGTCTGAACCGTCCTCCGACCGGGTTCGCTGGTAGGTTTCCCGCCGTTCCGCAAGTCCAGTCCAATTCCAGGGAGACCCCTCTTGAAGAAGCTCGTCGCGCTTTTCGCTGTGTTCATGGCCGTGTTCGCAGTCGCCGCTTGCGGCAGCAGTGACAGCAACCCCGAAGTCACCCCTGACACCCTGGCTTCCGCCATGGACGAGGTCTGCACGGACACCAACGCCGACTTCGAGGCACTCGGAACCCGTGGTCTGACCAATCCCGCGCTCGCGTTGGAATTCGAAGGGACGGCCGAAGTGCGTCAGGTGGTCGTCGACGGCTTCAACGAACTGAACGTGAACGAGGAAGCACAGGCCGACCTCGACAAGTACATCGCCGCGTCGGAGAAGATCATCGCTTCAGACAAGGCAATCGCCGCTGCTGCAGCGGATGAGGACACAGCCGCCCTCAACAAGGCCTTCCAGCAGCAGTCAAAGGCCTTCAACGAGCGTGACGCTGTCGCCAAGGAAATCGGGACCGAGGTCTGCGGCCAGCCGGCCGAGATTCGGATCGGGGAGAGCGGTACTGCCCCTCCCGAGGACCTGAACTACGCCGAGCCGAAGAACACGATCGAAGAGGCGGCAGACGCCTACATCAAGGCGTTCAGGCAGAAGGATTGTGCCGCCGTGAACCGCAACCGTCACACCGATGCCGGCGAGATGGAGATGACGCAATGCGAAACTGCATTTGGCACTCTTGCGGGAGCAACGGTTGAGGCAACCGAGGCTTACGGCCCGGCCGGGCAGGCCGAGATCGTGGCCAAGGACGGCACCCACTTCCCGACCTACTTCGTCGAGGACCTGGATGGGATGCTGCGCTATGGAGGAGACGCAATCCACGACGGCGGCGGCATGCTTCCGGCACCGGAAGGCAACGACGCCCAGGACGTTGCCGACGCAGTTTTCCAGTCGCTCAGGGACGGTGACGTCGAAGCCTTCAACGCGACGCTCCCGGACGAGTCCAGCGGATTCATGGTCAAAGGCGAGAACCTTGATTCCTTCAGTGACGGCAAGTTCAACGCCGATTTCATCGCTGACGTGAAGGCTTCGGATGCGGATCCGATCCAGCTCGGGCTCAATTCCGCCTTCGGCTTCTACTTCCTCGAAGGGTCCGGGTACGACTGGGTCATGACCCTGATTCACACCCCCGGGATCGGGGGCCACTACGGACTCTCGGGCTATTACCCGGTTCCGAAAGCCGAATAGCACTGCGGGTTAGATTCCCCGCATGAGACTCGCCAAATACCTTGCCCACGCCGGAGTAGCCTCGAGGCGGAAGTCGGAGGAGATCATTGCCGCCGGCCGTGTGCGGGTGGCCGGAAAGGTCGTCACCGACCCTGCCTTCGGGGTCGAGGGCTGGGAAGACATCCGGGTTGACGGCCATCAGCTCGAGATCGAGGGCCGCGAGGTCTGGATGGTCAACAAGCCGCTCGACGTGATCTCGACCGCCGATGAACCCGGAAAGCGGATGGCGGTCGTGGACCTGGTCGACAGCACCGCCCGGCTTTACCCGGTTGGCCGGCTGGATGCCGACTCGACCGGCCTGATCCTGCTCAGCAACGACGGCGAACTCGCCAACCGTCTGACCCATCCCCGCTACGAAGTGGAAAAGACCTACCGCCTGAAGCTGAAGAAGCCGGCTTCGGACGAGGCGATCGAGAAGCTGAGGCAAGGGGTCAGGCTCGAAGACGGGATGACCGCGCCTGCCACGGTGCGAAAGCTGGGGGACCGGGAACTCGACGTGACCATCCACGAAGGCCGAAACCGGCAGGTTCGCCGGATGGCCGAAGCGGTGGGCAACGAGGTCGTCGGTCTGCAGCGGATTGCCTTCGGCTCCCTGAAGCTGGGCAGGCTTGGGACCGGCAGGGCAAGACTGCTTGACGAACCGGAGGTCGAGCGGCTCTGGAAAGATGCAGGCAATGACTGATTCAGAGGCAGACGGGATGCGGGTCGCGGCGATCCGGGGAGCGGTGCAGGCCGAAAACGACGCCGACTCGGTGCTGACCGCGACCGAAGAACTGTTGCGGGAGATCATCGGCCAGAACGGTCTCCAGCCGGAGCAGATGATCAGCGCCATTTTCACCACCACCGAAGATCTCGACGCCGAGTTCCCGGCGGTCGCGGCACGCCGAATGGGACTGAACGAGGTCCCGCTCATGTGTGCGCGGGAAATCCCCGTCCCCGGGGCGATGCCAGGAGTGATCAGGGTAATGCTGCACACCTACCTGCCCCGGACTGCGTCGGCGAAGCATGTCTACCTGGGCGAAACCCGCAACCTGCGGGCCGACCTGAACGCCGCCCAATGACCGTTCGCTACAACGACCACCTGTCCTCGATCCCCGGTTACACCCCCGGGGTGCCGAAGGGTCACAGCGCAGAGGACGTCGCCGGCTCCGACCTGGCCCAGCTCGCCTCGAACGAGTCTCCGTTCCCTCCGCTGCCCGAAGTGGTCGAAGCGATCGGCAGGGCGGCCACGGCGATGAACAGATACCCGGATCCTGCCGCGACCAGGCTGCGCCGGCGCCTGGCCGACCGGCACGAGATCGAACCGGGCCAAATCTCGATCGCCAACGGCTCCTGCGAGTTCCTGCTCGCCGCGGCCGAG
>JAGQUQ010000135.1 GCA_020438425.1 Solirubrobacterales bacterium | reverse complement strand
TGCGACCACCGCATCCTCTACGGCGCCGAGGGGGCCGGGTTCCTGGCCTCGATCAAGGCGAACCTCGAAGAGCCCGGCCTGCTGGCCTGACAGCGGAGGCCAATTGCCCATATCGTCAGTCCCGATGAGTGAAGAGCTTCAGAAGCCGTCCAGCCCGGCGTCGGGCAAAGGGGAAGGCGAGTTCGTCGAGTACTCCCGGGCCCGGCAGTCGATGTCCAGGCGGATCGCCGAGTCGAAGGCGACCATTCCGCACATCTACATGCAGGTCGAGGCCGATGTCACCGCGCTGGTCCGTCGCCGGGCCGCGCTCCGGGCCGGCGGCGATGCGCCAACCGTCAACGACCTCGTGATCAAAGCCGCCGCGCTTGCCCTGCGGAATCACCCCCGGGTCAACAGCACCTACCGGGACGGCGGTCTCCAGCTTCACTCGCGGATCAATATCGGCGTCGCGGTCGACACCGAGGACGGCTCGCTGACCCCTGTCATCACCGACGCCGACCTCAAGGATCTGAACGAGATCGCCAGTGAGGTCCGGGTTCTTTCGGGGCGGGCCCGCTCGGGTGAGATAACCCCGCCCGAGCAGGCCGGGGCGACGTTCTCGATTTCCAATGTCGGCATGCTGGGCATCGTCAGCTCGCAGCCAATCGTCAACCCCGGCCAGGCCGCGAAGCTGGCGGTGGGCGCGGTCACTTCCCGACCGGTGGTTCGGGGCGGCGAGGTCGTGCCGGGTGACGTGATGACCCTCGACCTCTCCTGCGACCACCGGGTTCTCCATGGCGGCGAGGGCGCCCGCTTCCTGACCGAGGTCAGGACCAATCTCGAGGATCCGGGGCTGCTCGGATGAGTTCCGGGCCCGAACCAGCTGATGCCGGTGCGGGTCCCCACTGCGTGAACGAAAGCGCCGGGGTGGCTTCGAGCCGGAGGGTGTTCCGATCGGCCGGGGTGGCCGGGAGTCTCGGAGTGACCCACTCTTCCGGGATCGCCGGCAGTGCCGGCACCGGGTTCAGTTCCGGTGTGGCCGGCAGTGCCTTCACCCTCTTCAGCTGGGCGGTCGTTTTCAGTTTCGGCACCCTTTTCTCGGCGATGATGACCGCCTGCGCCTTCTGCGTGGGCTGCTTCCGCTGTCGCCGCTGTGTCGCCTGCGTGGGGTGCCGGAACTGCGTCGACTGCGTTGGATGCGTCGGCTGCGAGGGGCTGACCGGTGCGCGCGGCGTGGTCGGCAAGTCCGCCGGAGGCGAACGGGAAGGGATCCGGCGGTGGCTTCCCTCTCGGTGATCGAGCTCGGCCGTCGCGACTACGCGACGATGGTCGAGGTGCAGGAACGGCTGGTGGAGGACCGGCTCGGAGGCCGGGTACCGGACCTGCTGCTGCTGCTCGAACATCCGCCCACCTACACGCTCGGGCGTCGCTCGGATCCTTCCGACCTGCTTCACGATGCGGCCTGGTACAGCGAGCGGGGCGTCGCGATCTGCGACACGCCGCGCGGAGGAAAGGTCACCTTTCACGGCCCCGGGCAGCTGGTCGGATACCCGATCATCGATCTTCGAGGGGTGGGCGTTCAGCCCTCCGGTGCCGGCCGGGTCGATGTCGCCGGGTTCGTCGCCGGGCTCGAGGAAGCGATGGCGGGGGCCCTGGCCGAATGGGGTCTCGCCACCGGCCGGATCGACGGACTGACCGGACTCTGGATCGACGATGACCGGCCCGACCGGATCGACTTCAAGGGGGCCGATGCCGCGTCGGCCGCTCTCGGGCTGGCCCGCGGAACCATTCGCAAGATCGGCTCGATCGGCCTCCGCATTCACCGCGGAGTGTCCAGCCACGGCCTTTCAATCAATGTCTCCTGTGAACTCGACCCCTTCGACTGGATTAACTCCTGCGGGATCGAGACTTGCCGGGCGACCTCGATCGCGGCCGAACTCGATGACGAAGGGCCGACGGTCGAAGCGGTCGGGTCGGCCGTCGCCGAACGGATCGCGGACGAGTTCGGGATGGATCTCCGCCCGGGGAGCCTCGATCTGATCGGGGAGCCGGAAGCCAGCAACGCCGATTCCGTAGCCTAGGAGTCCGGTGAACCCGACTGACCGCATCCACGTGACCCGCTCTCGCGCCAATCCCGGCGGCGGTGACGTCCAGCGCGAAGACGCGATTCCCTTCCGTTCCCGCAAGCCGGCCTGGCTCAAGGTGCCGCCGCCCGGCGGTCCGGTCTATCGCGAGATCAAGCAGATGATCGACGGCGAGAGCCTGAACACGGTCTGCGAGGAAGCGAACTGCCCCAACATCGGCGAGTGCTGGGAACGCGGCACCGCCACCTTCATGATCCTCGGTGACGTCTGCACCCGCCGCTGCGGCTTCTGCAACGTCCAGACCGGCAAGCCCACCCACAATGACCCGCTGGAGCCGGCCCGGGTCGCGATGCAGGTCAAGCGCCTTGGCCTCAGGCACGCCGTTATTACCTCGGTCGATCGCGACGACCTGCCCGATTACGGCGCTTCCGCCTTCGTCGGGGTGATTCGCTCGATCCGTGCCCAGGCCCCTGGCTGCAAGGTCGAGATCCTCACCCCTGATTTTCGCGGCCAGGAGATGCCACTGGCCCGGGTCGTCCACGAACGCCCCGATGTCTTCAATCACAACGTGGAAACCGTGCCGCGGCTCTACCCGAAGGCCCGTCGCGGTTCGAAGTTCCTGCGCTCGGCCCGGGTTCTGCGCCTGGCTCGCGAGATGGGCGAAGGCGAAGTGATCACCAAGTCCGGCCTGATGGTCGGCCTCGGCGAGGAGTTCGACGAGATGATCGAGACCTTCGGCATCCTCCGCGAGCACGGTGTCCAGATCCTCACGGTCGGCCAGTACCTTCGCCCGACGGTCAATCACCTCCCGGTTGTCCGCTACTGGCATCCGGAAGAGTTCGAGGCCCTCGAGAAGGCCGCATACGAGATCGGCTTCGAATCGGTTGCCGCCGGTCCCCTGGTCCGCAGCAGCTACCACGCAGACGAAAGCGCTCGAAAAGCCGCCGAAGCGGCT
>JAGQUQ010000134.1 GCA_020438425.1 Solirubrobacterales bacterium | reverse complement strand
TCGACCTCGTGTTCGACCGGCATTTTTTCCGGGCCACCGAGGAAGCGGCCCTCGAGTTCTCTCCCGAAGGTGGCGAGGGTCGGTCGGCCTCGCTTTCGGAGGCGGCCCGCGAGGAACTCGGCATGGAAGCGCTGGCGGAGGCGATTCGCCAGGCGATCGCCGACGGCGACGAGTCGGCGATGAACGAGCTCGCCCGACTGGCGATCGAGGCTTTCGGCCGCCAGGGCGAGAGCAGCGGCGTGGTCGGGGTCGACATGCAGCGGATCCGGCGCGGCCTCGGCCTCTCCCCCTCTTCGGACACGGGCGGTGACGCCGAGGGCGAAGGTGAGCCGCTGGACCGTGACCAGATCGCACGCTTCGAAAGACAGCTAAGGAGGGAACTTCAGCGCCAGCAGATCCAGCGTCAGGGTCAGCTCCCACCGGCCCGGCCGCTTTCCGAGCTGAACCGCGCCCTGCCGATGCGTGGCGCCCAGGATCTTGCGGCCGTCCACAAGGCTGTGGCCCAGATGAAACGGCGGCTGGCGACCCTCGGTCACGACCCGCGCGGGGCCAAACGCGGCCGGACCGTGGATGTGCGCCGGACCATGCGCTCCTCGCTGGAAACCGGTGGCGTGCCGCTGAACCTGAAGTACCGGCCGCGGCGGCCGCGCAAACCGGAGATCTACGTGCTCTGTGACGTCTCGACCTCGGTCAGTTCCGCCTCTACATTCTTCCTTTCGGTTCTGCACGCCCTTCACGACTCGTTCCGCAAGCTGCGCAGCTTCGTCTTCATCGAACGGATCTCCGAGGTCACCCACGTCTTCGAAGACGAGCGGGATTTCACCGCGATCGCCGAGAAGATCACCTCGACCGGCGGGGTTGCCGACATCTCCGGTTACACCGATTACGGCCGGGTCTGGAACGAGTTCTACGCCGACGTCGCCGCCGACCTCGGTCCCCGCTCGACCGTGATCGTGCTGGGTGACGCCCGGACCAACGGCAGGCCGCCCGCCGAGGATGCCTTCGCCCGCGTGGCGGATCGCGCCAACCGCACCTTCTGGCTCAATCCCGAACCGGAGCTCTACTGGAATTACGGCGACTCGGTGATGAGCGCCTACACCCCGTTCTGTGACGGCGCCTTCGAATGCCGGAACCTCGAACAGTTCGTCGACGTGGTCGCCTCCGGCAAGGTCGAGAACGCCCCGGTCAGCTCACAGAAATACACCTCCGGCCACCGTTACTGACCGCATGGCCAAAGTGCGGGTTCGCCTCCAGCCCAGGGCTTCAAGGAACGAGATTTCCGGCTACAGGGAGGATCCGGAAACCGGCGAGCAGGTCCTGCAGGCCAGAGTCACTGCTCCGCCAGTGGATGGCAAGGCAAACAAGGCCCTGATCGCGCTCCTCGCCAGGGAATTCAGCGTTCCGAAGTCAAGAATCCAGATCGTCCAGGGAGAAACCTCCCGGGACAAGCTGATCGAGCTACCCGGGTGAGATGTCGCAGTTGGCCCAGCTTCCCCGATCCTGATTGCGGGCCTGACGATCGGCCCGGGCGTACTTCCGATACCGCTGGAAGGGGCCGTCGTAGGGGTAGGCCGAGGCGAGCCCTCGCTTGACGAGGGTGAAACCGAGATCCCGGTTGCCCCGGTCGATGTAGGCGAGCAGCCGGCCGTAATGGTCGCGACGGTCCTGGGTCGGGTCGGAAGTGACCCGGACTCGCTGGCCGGTGGCGAGGCGTTTCATCGCGGCGGATGCGGCCAGACCGCCACACTCCTTCCCGCCGTAAACCTCCGGGGTATCGATGCCGATGATCCTGACCGTCTCGACGGTCCCGGTCGGGGTCGTGACGTCGAGCGTGTCTCCGTCGGCGACGTCGACCACCGTGCCACCGAAGCTTCGTGGCGGCTCGGATACCGGGCCTGAATCCGTGGAACCGGAGCCGGACGGCGAACCCCCGGCCGCGGATGAGCACGGACAGGGCAGATCGGCACAGGCGATTCCGTCGCCATCGCCGTCGAGCCCAAAGGGATCTCCTCGCAGCAGGTAGAGCTGCGCCTTCGCCTGGCTCGCAAATGCTCCGCAGTCCACATCGCCGCCGCGACGGGCCAGGGCTCTCGCCCTGATCCGGATACGGCGATCGGCGGCCCTTGCCCTGCGGGCAGCCTTCCTCGCCCTCTCGCGGGCCTGCCTTACCTTGCGCCGGGCCTCGGCCCGCGCCTGGCGGGCTGCCCGTTCGGCCTTGCGGCGAGCTGCCGCTCTCGCGGCTCTCGCATCCGCTCTGGACCCGGCCTTGTCCAGAGCCTGGCCAGCCTGGCTCCGGACCTCGTTCCCGCCTCCGTCGGTGCCTGAACCGCAGCCCGCCAGCAGGCCGATCGACACGCCGGCGAGGGCAGCGGCGATCATCAGGCGCGAAGCCGGGGCAGCTCGCCTCATGTGCCGGCTTGCCTCACCTGAAGCTGACCGGCTTGACTACCTTCTTGCGATTACCCTTGGCATCGGTGGCGACGACGACGAGCCGTGCCTCGTTGATCCGGCGCTGCTTCTTCAGACGCTTGTGATGACCCTTTCCGACGGTCATCCGGATCTTCTTCCTGCCGGCCTTCGTGACCTTCAATTTCCTGCGGCTGATCGTGACCTGGCGGGACCCGCGGCCGCGGTCGCGCTTGACCGGGGCGATCAGGGTCGCCTCGATGCTCACCGGCATGCTCTCGTCACTCACTTCGAGCATGAAGGGCTGGCCGTTCTTCAAGAGGCCCTTCAGGGACGGACGCCCGAGGGTTCTCACCTTGAGCGCGGGCTTCTTGCTGTCTTCCGGCTCGGGATCCTCGCGCAGCTTGCGGAAGGGGCCGCTGATCTCGTAGATGATCCCGGCGGCGATCGACTCGCCGGGGAAGCGGGCCCGCTGGGAGGTGAAGTAGAGGCGGCTTCCGGTCGGGTCGAAGACCGGCCCGGTCAACTCCGAGTTGCTGTGACCATCCAGCGAGACTTCGCAGAACGCAGCGGCTTCACCCTCGGCCGAGATCAGGCAGACCTGAAGACCTTCCTCGGCGTTGCCGCCCGGGTCCTCGCAGACGTATAGG
>JAGQUQ010000133.1 GCA_020438425.1 Solirubrobacterales bacterium | reverse complement strand
TCAGCGCGGGTTCCCCGGAACCGGTTCCGGAGAGAGCCGGGCCGAAAGCCGGCGGGCCGGACACCAAGCCGGTGGTCAGGTCACGAACCACGACCGCGCTGTTGCCGGTGTTGTCGAAACCGTCCCGGAGGTTGGTTGCCCCGGTTTCGAAGGCGATGATGTTTCCGTCACGGCTGAAGCTCGGGTCTTCCGAAGTGTCGTCCCCGGGCTGTCCTCCGGCGGAGATGCTGGCCAGGGTGTTGGTACCGTCGGCGATGTCCCGGACCACGACCTGGGTCGGACCGACCGGCCAGGGTGCGGTCGCCGGCACGGCCGCCTCCTCATAGGTGGTGAAAGCGACCCGGCTGCCGTTGCCGCTGAGCGTGACGCCGTAGTGATAGTTCGGGAGCGAGGTTCCGGTCAGGCCCGGTTCCCGCGAAAGCAGGAGCGTCTCGCCCGTGTTCAGGATGCGGAGGTAAACGCTCACGCTGCTGTCGACGTCATCCGGACTCAGATTGGTTCCGTAAGAGGTGAAAGCGACGCGGGAGCCGTCGTAACTGATCGACGGGGAGCCCGAATTGCCGTTGGCGGGGGCACCTGCTTCGGTCGTTGCCCTTGAGACGAGGAAGGTCGTACCGGAAGCCAGATCCCGGACGAAGATGTTGGTGTATCCGCCAGGAACACCGAAGTTGGTCGCATCTGATTCGAAGGCGACCCGCTTGCCGTCGCCACTGATCACCGGGTCATCGCTGCGATCGTCGCCGATCACTCCTTCCGCCCCGTCGCCGCGGGAGACCAGGGTGGTCACGCCGCTGGTCACGTCCCGGACGTAGATGTCGGACTGGCCGTTGGTATCGGCCGGGACAAGCGATTCGCTGGCCCGGAAGGCCACCATGTTTCCGTCCGAACTGACCGACGCGTTGCTGGCGTTGTCTGCCAGGGCACCAGCTGCGCCGGTCGCCCGGGAAACGATCGCAGTCTCCCCGGTCTTCAGGTCACGGCGATAGACCACACCGCGTTCCCCGGGGGTCGATCCGGCACCGGGGAGCTGAGTCGAGTACGCGTCGAAAACGAAGTAGCGGCCGGTGCTGCTGAGCGCCCGGTTGTTGTCGGGGGTCCAGCCGAACCCGGGTGCCCTGACCTTCTTCGATCCCTTCGGCCGGGAAACCAGGCGGATCTCGTTCGAGGCGAGATTGCGGGTGAAGATGGAAGCGAGGTCCGGGTCGCTGTCGGGCGTGGCTCCGCCGGCCTCTCCCCAGACCCCGGACGTCCCGTCGCGGGAGATTGCGCCGAAGACCGCGTAGCTGTTCCTGGCGGAAACCAGCTTCGTCTCGCTGGTTGTGAGATCTCTCAGGTAGACGCCGTAGTAGTCGGGTGCGGGACCGAGATTTCCGGCATCCGAGCTGAAGACGAGCTTGGTCGCGTCAGCCGAGATGCTGGGCGTGTGGGCGCGGCTGTCGGCCGAAGCGCCGCCCGGACCGGTCGCCCGGCTGAGCAATTGTGAAGGAGCGATCGCCATGTTCCGCAGGTAGATGCTGGCGGCACCGTCCGGGTCGGTCAGGGAGTTGTCGGCAAGGTCCGTCGAGTAGCTGGTGAAGGCGATCTTGACCTGGCCGATCGCCGCCGGGGCACCGGCGATCTCCGGTTCGTCCGAGCCCCCGTTGCCGGAATTGGTCGCGCTGTCGAAGCGGGAGCTGACCAGGCTGGTCGTGTTCCCGTCGACGCTCCGGACGTAGACGTCATCGTCGTAGGTGCCGTTGTTCTTGGTGAAACCGGCGACCAGGTTCGTGGCCCGGGACATGAAGGCAACCCAGGCGCCGTCGTCACTGATCGAAGCTCCGGTGGATCTCGCGTTGCCGGCGTTCAGGGTCGAGTGGATCGCCGAGACGAGCTTCGTCGTTCCGTCGGAGAGCTTGAGCCGGTATACGTCTGCCTCCCCGTTCAAATCCCCGGCGGCCAGGCTCTGGCTGGTGGTGAAAACCGCAAAATTACCGTCGGCCGAGAGGTCGATGCTGTAGGCGTCCTCGGTGACGGACGGGGTGAGCAGGGTTGTTGTGTCCGCCTGGATGTTTCGCAGGTAAAGGTCGGACTTATCGTCCGCATCGGCCGCGTCGACCTTCACGCTGGTCGTGAAGAGAACCAGGTTCCCGTCGCCGGAAACGACGAAGTCGTAGAAGTAGTCATCGATCGAGGCGCCGTTCGCGCCGGTGGCACGGTTGACCAGTTCCACGTCACCGGTCTGCAGGTCCTTGCGGAAGAGATTTTCCCGGTCGAGGTTGTAGCCGGCGCCGAGATTGTCCGAGTCGGAGACAAATACGACGTACCTGCCGTTGGTGCTCTGACCCGAGCCGACGTATCCGGGACCGCTCACGCCCGAGTTTGAACCCGGAACCGAGTTCGGGGGTGGAGTGAGATAGGTGGTCGGGAAAGCGTCACCGGGCAGGGCGGTACCCGCCGTGGAGCTTGAAGCGAAGAGCAGTGAAAGCGCCCCGATAGTGGTTGCAACAAGAAACCTGAATCTCATCGAAATGTCCCCCCTCACATTCCTTTCCCCGGACTCCGGTAGTCCTCTGATCTGGCTCGAATCCTATCTGCCAGACATTCAGAATTCCAATCGGGGAGGGTAAACCGGCGGTCTTGGGTAATGATTCCCATGGGCCACAGCCCTCAAGCCCTTATGCGTCTGCCCGGAAGACCGGAAAAACGGAAGAAGGATCCCGCTCCCGAGGACACCCAGGAGATGTTCGCGGCTGGCGGGTCCCTGCCCGCAGATCCGGAGGAAACCAGGGAGTACGAAGCGGTAACCGTGGAGCAGGAACCGGAAGGGACGGAAGCCGAAGAACTCCTCGAGGATGAGGAAAAGGCTGAGGCGATCGAGGAAGAGGGCTGGGACGACGAGTACGAGGAGTGGGACGAGGACCTCGAAGCGGAAGAGCTCGAGGAAGGGCTGGAGGACGAGGAAGATCCCGACTCCGAAAGCGGTGACACCAACGGCGAGGCCGACCCGGCCGGATCCCGTTCCGGGGACCTGAAGGTCTTTCTCGCCCAGTTCCGCGAAAGGGTCCGGACGATCTGGTCTCGCAGCCTGGGCCG
>JAGQUQ010000132.1 GCA_020438425.1 Solirubrobacterales bacterium | reverse complement strand
GGCCTCGGTCGGTGTGGCCCTGGCCGCGTTCTACGCGCTCCGTCTCTACCAGCTGGCGATGCACAACCCGTTGCCTGAAGGGTCGGACTCGCGCGAGATCTCCCTGCGGGACGCCCTGGTCGTGATCCCGCTGGTCGCGATCGTGGTCGTGCTCGCGTTCTGCCCGCAGCTGATCCTCGATCATTCCGGCCCCGCAACCGATGCCATTGTCAACATCGCCGACGGGCTGGCCGGACCAGGGTGGGGCAAGTGAGTTTCGACGCCCCGACAATCGATTACGCCGGCCTTTCGCCGATCATCAGCCTCACGGTCGGGCTGGTCGTGGTGGTCCTGGCCGCGGTCTTCGATTCGGTCAAGCGCTTCGGCCCGGTCCTTGCGCTGCTCACCTTCGCGGTCACTGCCGGCTGCCTGATCTGGCAGTTCAGCGCCGACGTCGACCTGGTCTCCGGGGCGCTCCGACTCGACGGCCTCGCGGTCACGCTTTCCCTGCTGGTGGTGGTTGCCGCCGCGGTCGCCGTGCTGCTGGCGATCGGCGATCCCTCCGAGACCCAGGCCGGTCGCAGCGACTGGCTGGCCCTGCTGCTCGGTTCGGTGCTGGGCATGGTCATCCTGGCCCAGGCGACCAGCATGCTGACCTTCTTCGTCGGCCTCGAGCTCCTCTCGATTCCGCTCTACGTGCTTTGCGGAACCAATCTGCGCCGTCGGGAATCGCTCGAATCCGGCCTCAAATACCTGATCGTCGGTTCGGTCGGATCGGCGACCCTGCTCTACGGACTGGCGATGATCTATGGCGCTTCCGGGGCAACCGGCTTCCAGGCGATCGCCGACGGACTCCAGGCTGGCGACGGCATGCTTTCCGACTCGCTGACCCTGGTCGGGGTCGGTCTGGTCGCGGTCGGCCTCGCCTTCAAGGTCTCGATCGCCCCCTTCCACCAGTGGACGCCCGATGTCTATCAGGGGGCACCGACCCCGGTCACCTCGTTCATGGCGGTTGCGACCAAGGCCGCCGCCTTCGCCGTCTTCATCCGCTTCTTCCTGGTCGCACTCGGCCCGCTGGCCGACCAGTGGGACGTGATGCTGGCCGCCCTCGCGGCGCTCTCGATCGTGGTCGGCAACGTTGGTGCGCTCGCCCAGACTTCACTCAAGCGGATGCTCGGCTACTCCGGCATCGCCCAGGCCGGTTACATGCTGGCCGGCATCGTGACCGCCACCCAGGCCGGGGTCGACGCTCTCGTCTTCTATCTCGCCGCCTATGTCGCGATGAACGTTGCCGCCTTTTCGGTCGTCGTGATCCGCGAGCGCCAGACCGGCTTCTCGGATGACATCTCCACCCTGCGCGGGCTGGGCCGCGAGAAACCCGTCGTCGCCTGGCCCCTGACCATCGCCATGCTGGCCCTGGCCGGACTGCCGCCGACCGCCGGCTTCATCGGAAAGCTCTACCTGATGGAGGCCCTGATCGACGACGACTGGACCTGGCTGGCCGTGATCATCGCGATCGGCACCATGATCTCGCTCGGCTACTACCTGCGCGTGGTAGCCACCCTCTGGATGAGCCCGGCCAGTGATGCGGACGCAGCCGGAGCAGCGATCGACACAGCGGCTCTGCCGCCGCAGATCGCCGGCGCCCAGACCGATCCCTTCGAGGATCCGCAGGCCGACCGCCGCTGGTACCTGGTCCTGCCGGCCGCGATCGCCGCCGCAGCCGCCCTCTTCTTCGGCATCATCCCCCAGCCCCTGGTCGAGTTCGCCCAGCACGCCGGCGACGCCCTCAGCGTCTGGATCTCCTAGCCCGGGCGGACCCACCGCGGATCAGCCTTGAAGTTAGTCGCTCCATGTGCGAATAACTTCAACGCTGTCTGTCACCGGCCGCCCGCGCTCCAGGCCAAATTTCCGCGGCATGCAACCCCGAACCGGGGCACGTTGCACAATCGTCACACGTGTAGTGCCACATGTGAGCTTCTTCGAGGCAAGCTGGGCAGATGAGGATCGAAGCATCTCCCAGGCAGCATCCGAAGGAGCTACTGCGAAGGCTCTACCGCCTCACGTCGCGACATCATTTCGTCGCTCACCGAGACGAGCTGACCGCGCACGGCTTCGTCCGGCATCAGATCGACAGCTGGATCAGAAGCGGTCGATTGATCCGGGTTCTGAGAGGTGTTTACGCCTACGGACGTGATCTCGAGACGAAAGACGCGGCCTGGAGGGCGGCGACCCTGGCGGCCGGTCCGGGGGCCGCTTTGTCCGGGCGAAGTGCCTGCCAGAAGTGGGGAATGGTGAGAGAGCCGGCCGGGCTGCCAAGGGTCATCGAAGTGGCCTCGCCCACGGGGCAGACGAGAACTCTGCGCGGCCAGTCGCCGACCTTTCGTCGAACCGTCGTGCGCATCATCCGACGATGCTTTGGTCCGGATGAAACGAGGCGCAAGGACGGGGTCAACCTGGTCATCTCGGCCCTGGCACTCATCGAGTTCGCCGCCCAGGCCACCGACAAAGAACTGAGATTCGCCTTCCTCGAAGCCTGCCGGTTGCGGCTGTTCGGAGAAGCAGATCTCGATTACTGCCATCGGAAGTCTTCGAACCGGAAGGGGGCCGTACCGCTTCGCGCTTTGCTGGCCCTCTGGGTCCCGGAGCTCGAGAGGATCAGATCAGTGCTTGAGGGCTGGTTTCTGCTGGTCTGGGTCAAGCACAAGTTGCCGATGCCAGAGGTGAACGTCAAAGTGCTCGGCAAAGAGGTTGATTGCCTCTGGCGTCGGCTCGGATTGATCCTCGAACTGGATGGGAACGAGTTCCATAGCGATCCGCTTCAAAGAAAGCTCGATCTGGAAAAGCAGCTCTTTCTCGAGGCACGCGGCTACCTGGTGATTCGGGTTACCTACAAAGAGTTCGCGGCGGATCCCGTCGGAGTAGTGCTACGGAACTTGCGGGAGACAGACAGCCTTGAAGTTAGTCGTTCCATGTGCGAATAACTTCAACGCTGATCGCGGCGGGTGGGAACTAGGGTTGGTTGATGCTTTGGATCCTCTTGACCATCATCGTTTCGGTTGCGGCCGGGATTTACGGGGAGCATCGCTGGCCCGAGAAGGCAG
>JAGQUQ010000131.1 GCA_020438425.1 Solirubrobacterales bacterium | reverse complement strand
CGAGGTCGGGCAAACCGCCGCCAGGCTCGGTCGGGGCCCGAGCGGAGAACCGGTCGAGATCCGGCTTCCTTCCGGCCAGCCGTTCCTGACCCGGTTCCTTGCCGCTGCCGAGCTGGGGCGCCCGGCATGCACCCTCCACAACGACTGGGCCGGGCCCGAACTGGAAGCCGCCACGGCCGCCGCCCGGAGTTTCAAACCCGGCGCCAACCCGGCCGAAGACCCGGACCCCGTCTTCTACATCGGCTTCACGTCAGGCACCAGCGGCCGACCGAAGCCCTTTTCCCGCCGGCAGAATTCCTGGGTTTCGAGCTTCGACCCGGCTGGCGACCTGTTCTCGATCGAGTCCGGCGACACCGTCTTCCTGCCCGGATCGATGCAGCATTCCCACTTTCTCTTCGGGGCGGTGCTGGGCCTTCACCGCGGGGCGAGCCTGCGGCTTTTCGAGAACTTCGATGCGACTTTGCTGCTGGAGGAGCTTGGCGGGATTTCGAGAGGGATCGTCTATCTGGTGCCGACCATGCTGCTCGCCCTGGACGAGGTGTCAGACGGCCCCGTCAACGGTGTTCATTCGCTGGTGATTTCCGGTGCCAAGATGGAAGCCCATCACTGGGAGATCGCCCGGCGACTGTTCCCGGAAGCGACGGCCGGCGAGCTCTACGGGGCCTCGGAACTCAGTTTCGTCGCGGTCAACACCGAAGGCGAAAACCGGCCGGATCCCGGATATGTCGGCAGGTTGTTTCCCGGTGTCGAGGTCGAGATCCGGCCGGCCGGCCGGGATGGTGACGAGGGTGGAGACCAGGGCGAGGACGGGCTGGTCTTTGTCCGGAGCCCGTACCTTTTCGACGGCTACTTCGATGAGACCGGCACGAACTCGCCGATCGGCTCCGACGGCTTCATGACCGTTGGTGACATCGGCCGGCTCGGCCCGGAGGGACTTTCACTGGCCGGCCGGGCCTCGAACATGGTCATCACCGGTGGCAAGAACGTTCACCCGGAAGAAGTGGAGGCACGGCTGGCGACCCATCCGGCGGTCAGGGAATGTGTCGTGATCGGGGTTCCCGATCCGAAGTGGGGCGAGGAGATCGTCGCTTTCATGGTGCCCGCCGGGGAGGCATGCGGGCTTGATGTCAAGGAGCTCCGTGACCACCTCAAGGAAACGCTCGCTTCCTACAAGGTTCCCAAGCGGTGGTTCAGCGTTGACCGAATTCCGCGAACCAGGGCCGGCAAGACCGACCGCTCCCGGGACCGGCTCCTGGGCATGGCCACGGAGATCTGAACCGGACCCTCAGGGGTTGCGGCAATCGAGCACAACCTTGCCGACCCCGGTCCGGGCTTCGACCGCGCGATGGGCATCGTCTGCCCGGGCAAGAGGAAAGACGGGGCCAAGGGTCGGGGTCAGCTGACCGGCCTCGACCAGTTCGAACAGCCCGGTCATGATCTCCCGGAGCGACCATCCCTCCGAGTGACCCAGCCAGAGCCCGGAGACGGTCAGGCCGTTCTTCAGCAAAGCTCCGGTATTGACTTTCGCGGGCTCTCCCCCGGCCACCCCGTAGATCACGGCCCGGCCGCCGGGACGAAGCGCCCGAAGCATCGCCTGGAGAGTTTCCCCGCCAACCATGTCGATCGCCAGGTCGAACCTTCGCCCATCCAGTTCTTCGGCGACCTGCTCCTTCAGATTCCCGTCTCCCCGCGGCTGGACGACCAGATCGGCCCCGAGTTCGAGGGCGCGATCCGATTTCTCTTCGCCGCTGGAGACGACGGCGACTTCGGACGCACCCCTGATCCGGGCGAGCTGGATCATCAGATGGGTGACCCCGCTGCCGGCACCGCTGACCAGAACGCTCTGGCCGGGAGCGAAGTTCTCAAGCAGCCGCCAGGCGGTCGCTCCCTGGATAACCATCGCCAGCGCGACCTGATCGGAGGCATGGTCGGGAACCCGAACCACGTCCCTTGCCGGAGCGGCCACCCGTTCGGCGTAACCGTTTCCGTCGAGCAGGGCGACGACCCGGTCCCCCGCGGAGAAGGCTCCGCCGGGGTCGGCCGACATCGCGGTGCCGACCACTTCCCAGCCGGGAATAACCGGCAAAGCCCGGCGACCGAAATACTCGCCACGGCGCACGAGGATGTCGCCGTAATTCACCCCGGCGGATTCAACCTCGATCAGGGCCTGGTCCCGACCGGCAACCGGTTCCGGCACCTCTTCCAGGCTCAGGACCTCCGGACCCCCGAATTCGTTCACACAGACAGCCAGCACAGGGCGAGGCTATCCCAGGAGGCCTGGAAGATCTCCGATGCTGTCGATCGTCGCCGTCGGCTCGATCCCCGACTCGGCGACCTTTTCCGCCTTGTACTTGCCGGTGCGAACCAGAACCGAGGCGATCCCGGCGTTCAGGCCGCCGCCCACGTCACCTTCGATGTCGTCGCCGACCATGATCGTGCGGGAGGCTTCCGCCCCGGCATCGGCCAGGGCCATCCGGAAAAAGTCGACCGAGGGCTTGCCAACGACCACCGCGTCGGTCTCGGCCGCGTACTCGAGCGCCGCCGAGAAAGCACCGACGTCCAGCACCAGCCCGTCCTCCCGCTTCCAGTACCGGTTGTGTTGGAGGGCGATCAGTTCGGCACCGTCCATCATCTGGCGGAAGGCATGGCTGAGCGTCTCCGAGGAGAACATCGGGCCGAGATCCCCGAGCACGATCGCGTCCGCTCTCTCGTCGGTCCCGACCACGTCAATTTCCTCGAGATCCTCGCGAAGCGAGCGGGCGACCATCAGGTTCACCTTCGAGAAGCCCTTCGACCGGCAGTACCGGACGGCCATCGCGGCCGGGGTCAGCACCTCTTCATCGGCCACGTCGAACCCGGCGTTCCTGACCCTCTGAATCACTTCCTTGCGCGAGATCGACGAAGTGTTGGTGACCAGCCGGATTCCGCCGGCCATTTCCCTCAGCCGGGTCAGGGCTTCGGGAGCACCCTCAATCGCGTCACCCTGGATGTAGAGGACACCTTCCACGTCGAGCAGGATCGCCTCGGGCTTTTCGGGGAGCGTGGCCATACAACAAATGTATTCAGTTCCCGAGCCCGAAAACCTGTCCCGGCGGACAAACTCGAAGCCGGACTGACCCGCAGACAGAGCCCTCCCAACCATCCGATACTTCCATGGGAGGGCGGGTTTCCGTTGCCATCCGGCGAAGACCGGATGGCAGTTTCATGCCTGATCGACGAAGAGAATCTGGCTGGCCACCCCGAAACGACCGAGTTCGTAGTGAAGCCGGGTCGAGGTCAGTCCGCTTCCATTCGCATCGACCTCGGTCCGT
>JAGQUQ010000130.1 GCA_020438425.1 Solirubrobacterales bacterium | reverse complement strand
CGACGAAAGCGAAGGGCGCTTCGACGTCCCCGAATATCTCTTCCAGTTCCGCATGGCTGCGGCCGGACGGCTCTTCCATCACCGAAAGGCTAAAGCCGTGGTCGGACTAGCGCCCGAGGAAGAGGGAAATCAGGTTGCCGAGGCGCTCCGGTTCCTGGGCCATGAAGGCGTGGCCGCCGCCGGGAAAGCGGGCCAGCCATGCGTCCTCGAGGGCACCGGAAAGGATCCGGCTGTTCCTGACCGGGATCACCCTGTCCTCGAGCCCGTGGGCGATCAGGACCGGGAAGCCATCGTGAGCGAGATCGGAAATCTGATCGATCGGCGGTTCCGCGTCGTACCAGTCGGCCATCGCCTGCTCCTGTTCGGCGAGGACATCCGGATCGAGGTCCGCCCGGGCCGCGGCGACGATCGAGCCGGCCGCCGACTTGACCTGTTCGGCGAACTCGGGCGGGAAGAGCAGGTCGATCAGGCGGTTGGCCTGCTCCTCGGGTGAACCGGTCTTGTCGGCCAGGGCAGCCTGGGCCTCCGGGCTCCGCCGGTCCACCCCGGTGCCGCCGGTGTCGGTCGAGAGCAGGGTCAGCGACCGCACTCGCCGGGGGATCCAGGCGACCAGCTTCTGGGCGATGAAGCCACCCATCGACCAGCCCGCCACGTCGACGTAATTGATCTTGAGGTCGTCGAGCACCGAGACGAGGTCGGTGGCCATCGAGGCGATCGACACCTCCTGAACGCCGCGAGCGGATTCGCCGACCCCGCGGTTGTCAGGACATATCACTGTGGACTTCGTGGCCAGGTTGGCCAGGAAGGTTGGATCCCAGTCGTCCTTGGTCGCCGCGTAGCCGTTGATCAAGAGCAGCGGCGGCCCCTCGCCCAGCCGCCGCCAGGCAATCCCGGTCGAACCCCCGTCAAAGCGCTCCTCGTCGAGTGCCACGAGACCAGTCTATGCCGGTGACGGGGGAAGATCCGGAATTTCGGCGCGGCCGGCCGGGCCGTCAGTGCCGCTCAGGCGCCGGGCTGGGGGCCAGCCTGGATCTCCTTCCAGCGGGCGGCCATGCCGGTCGGGATCGAACGGTTGGCGTCACGGTCGGTCTTCAGGCAGATCACCGCCGGCCGGTCCGAGTCCCGGGCGCGCCCGAGAGCCGGGGCGAGCTGGTCGATCCGGTCGACGTACTCGCCGTGGCAGCCCAGGCCTTCGGCCACCTCGTCCCAGCGGGTTTCACCCTGTTCACAACCGAAGGTGCGTCCGTAGTTCGCGAGCTCGTTCGGTTCCTCCATGGTCCAGGAGCCTTCGGCGAAGACGATTACCGTGATCTTGATTCCCTCTCGGGCAGCGGACTGCAGCTCCATGAAGTTGAAACCGGCCGCGCCGTCACCGGTGATGCTCACCACCTCGCGGTCCGGCACCCCGATCCGCGACCCGATCGCCGAGGGGATCCCGGTTCCGAGCATGCCAAGTTCGAGGATCGAGTGGTACGAGCGGGGCCGGGAGGGAGGCAGGATCGAGTAGGACCAGACCGCTGTCAGGCCACCGTCGACCGTGTAGATGGCCTCTTCTCCGAAGACTTCGGCGATCACGCCGATCGCATGGGCCGGGTGGATCGTCTCCTTATCCCACTCGAGGATCGGACCGGCCTGTCCCATCCGCCAGGACTCTCCCGTGCTCTTCGCGCTCTCGAGGCTCTCGATGGCTTCCGGAGAAGCGGTGGTGCCGCGCGAGCGCAGTTCGGCGAGGAGGCCGCCGAGCGCATCCTTCACGTCGGCGACGATTCCCAGGGTGAGCGGGCGGGTGACTCCGATGTGGGTGGGTTCGATGTCGATCTGGATCAGCTTCTTGCCTTGCGGGTCACCCCAGTACTTGTCGTAGGGCAGGTCCAGGTTGCCGATCCTCGAGCCGGCGACGAGGATCACATCCGCTTCCCGGCGGGCCTGGGCCCCGCCGTCTCCGAACCCGAACACGTAGTTCGGGTTGGAGGAGGGAACGCTGGCCCGGCCGGCCTGAGTCGGCAGGAGGGGGCAGCCAAGCAGTTCGGCCAGCTCCGCCACCTCGGTCTGGGCGCCGGCGCGGTCGACTCCGGTTCCGGCCACGATCACCGGTCGCTTTGCCCCGGAGAGCAGGTCGGCGGCCGAGGCGATCTGCGCCGCGGAGGCCATCGGTAGCGATGGCCGGTAGGCCTCCGGAGGCAGGATCGGCTGCTCGCTCTCCTCGCCGGTCGCGTACATCACGGGGGCGGGTACCTCGACCTGAACCGGTCCGGGGCGCCCGTTCCACATCTCCCGGAAGGCGAGTCGCATCACCTCGGCGATCCGGTCCCACTCGAAGGCCGGGCCGCCCCATTTGACCGCCGGCCGGAAGGCGTCGAGCTGGTCCTGCCCCTGAAAGGTGGAAGGTGGCGAGGGATAACTGTTTCCCATTCGGTGCTGGGAGGTGATCGCGATCAGTGGCACTCCCTCATGACGGGCGGTGAAGATCCCCGGCAGGAGGTTGACCGTGCCCGGTCCGGGATTGCCGATCACCGCCGAGGCTTTGCCGGTCGACTTGTAGAGGCCTTCGGCCATGTGGGCCCCGGCGGATTCGTGCCGGACCGGGACCAGCCTGATCCCGTGGCCCTCGAGGCTGGCAAGCAGGGGGTCGATCTCGGGCGAGGGAAGGCCGAACACATGCTCGATCCCTTCGCTTGCCAGGCATCGGGCGAAAACCTCGCCCCCGGTGATCTCGGTCATAGCTTCTCCTAGCGATCCGGATGCAGGTAGATCGACCATACGCCGGAAGACAGCCTCGAAACCTGCGGCAAAACCCCCAAAAGCCCACCCGGCGGGTCACCCAAACCCGGCGAGACAGACAAAGCGAGCTTGCGCGGCATCTGTGCGTGAGTGAAGCAGCAAGAAGCGGAGAGGGAGGGATTCGAACCCTCGATACGGCTATAAACCGCATACTCCCTTAGCAGGGGAGCGCCTTCAGCCACTCGGCCACCTCTCCGGGCCGGACGATCTTACGAGAAAAGTGCGCCGTTCGGTCTTCGCCGAACGGCAACGGGAACCCGTCCGATCAATGAATCAGGGAATGGATGATCGGACTCTGCTCCAGATTCCTCAGACCGCACCTATCCTTGTTGACAGGTGTTCGTTTCAAAGTAGCCTCCCTACCCACCACATGACTCCCCGGGCCGCCTGGCGACGCCGATTGCCGCCCTCCGGACCGGGCACCAAGGAGAAACTTCATGCGTCGAAAGAGCGCCTACCTGGCGTTGATCATTCTGAGTCTTCTCGGTCTGGCAGCGCCGGCCGCGAACGCCGCGCCCAAGGACTACTCGCAGACCGCGCGCAACA